>DAIPYE010000094.1:0-12793 GCA_036782915.1 Bacteroidota bacterium
GCTCGAACCCCCGACCTAATGATTAAGAGTCATTTGCTCTACCAACTGAGCTAAGATCGCAGATCAAAATAATAAAAATTTCCATTCTTTATAAGTCTCTCTCTACTCTGTATGATTCTGCTTCATTTTTTATTTCACTTTGTGCTTCCGGGTTATGGGTATATTTCAAATTAATAACACATCCTTTTAATGTAGCTGTGAAAAATTAAATAGAAAATTTTTTGTATTCTAAAACGACCTTCTTCGCGAGACAAGCCCGCCTTTGAAAAAATGGCGTTAAGAATTTAAGTTTTGAAAGCGTCGAAAAAAATTTTGCATTATTAAAAGATAAATTTTGAATTTGAAGTATGTCATTAAAAATTTTTAGCTTTCAAAACTAAAATTTAGACATTTTTTTCAGTAGCGGGCAACTTTTCTTTGTCAAGCTTTCTTTTGGTTGTTCAAAAGAAAACGTATCTACAAAGTAAAAAAACTCTTTCAAGTTGAAACCTTTTGAAAGGTACTGAAACTTAAAATACAAAATCAAATTTATATCGCTTTAAATAAAAATCTATTTTAATGATATTGTAAAAACTCTACAAATCTAAATCCGGAATTTCATCAGCGTGGAAAATAATTTTAATGAAGATCAAAGTTTAAATAATAAAAACAAGGGACCGCTGTCTAATCTTACTCCTGTTTTTTTTATTTTTATGTCACTGACAATTGTCTTTATTCTGTATCAGATCATCGGCGGATCTGTTACGTTATTTTTTCTGGGTGAAGATCAAGCGCTAAGCGAAGAAAATCTGAATATTACGAGGATAATTATTTCCTTTGCTCAGTTTATGTTCATACTGGCGCCGACGATCCTGCTTGTTATGCTTCAGGGTGATAATTTTAAGGAAACATTCCGTTTAAAAATGCCGAAATTTTCAGTTCTGATCTTTGCAATTTTCGGTTTATTTATTGTGCAGCCGTTTTTACAGTTGTTTCTTTATTATCAGAATGAGTTTATATTTTCATTGCCTTTTGGGCAGGAGACGCTGAGTCAATTGAAGGAATTATTTGACATGCTTGAATCATCGACCGAGAAACTGGTTATTTCTAAATCATTTCCGGAATTTATTCTCATTGTTTTTGTAATTGCTGTCACTCCTGCTGTCTGCGAAGAATTTTTATTCAGAGGCCTAGTTTTCAGAAATCTTGAAAAAGTTATACCGGCTTCCAAAGCAATTTTTTTTACCGGACTGCTATTCGCTCTTTTTCATTTTCATCCGTTCAATCTCATTCCGCTTGTAATCCTTGGAATTTATTTAACATTTATCGTTTATCACAGCGGAAGTATATACACTGCCATCATTTGTCATTTTTTAAATAATCTTATTTCTGCCGCTGCAATTTATATTTACGGCACGGAATCTCTGCATGCTGATAAAATGTCCGGTGATGAACAGATGCAGTTTATTCTGCTTGGGGGAATTTCTCTTGTTGTTTTCATTCTTGTAATTTATCTGATAAAAAAATATTCTGTTTATGAAAAATTTAATGATTTAAAAAATGAAAGTGATAAAGATAATGAAAGTAAAAGTAAATTAAATTCAGACGATAATACAAATTTACCTTTTTCAAATGAGTAATCTGTTTAAAAGAGTTATCGTCGGTGTTATCGGTATTCCGTTACTTATAGCTGTATTTTATTTTGGCGGGATCGCATTGCTTGTTTTCTCTCTCATAGTTTCATCCATAGCTTTGTGGGAATTTCTTACAATAACAGAAAAAAAAGATCTGCATCCTCAGAAAGTTACTGGAGTTATTTTATCAGCAGCTATAATTCTCTGTTCATATTTTACTGATATTGAATTTTTGTCAATGGTATATGTTTCTTCTTCAATTTTAATCTGCGCTGAAATTTTAAAAAAGGAAAAAGCTGATCCTCTGAATCCTGTGACAGCATTATTCGGTCTGATCTATATTACCATACCTTTTTCGATTTTATCCGAACTGAATAAATATTCTGAATTAAATTTAGTGATCTATGTTTTTGTACTGATCTGGACATGCGACACAAGCGCTTATTTCGGCGGAAGGTTTTTTGGAAAGCATTTGCTTTCTCCCCTCAGCCCCAAAAAAACTTGGGAAGGATCCGTCTCTGGATTTCTGTTTACTGTTTTAGTCTCTCTGATAATACATTTCATTTATCCTGACAAATTAAATTTCAATGATGCGCTGATGACAGGAATGATCATCGGAATATTTTCTCAGGCAGGTGATCTATTTGAATCTCTTGTTAAAAGATTCTGTGGAGTAAAAGATTCTTCCGGATTAATTCCCGGACACGGAGGCATTCTGGATAGATTCGACAGTCTTATATTTGCCGTTCCTCTGATCTTTATATATTTCCGGTATGTAAAATAAATGCTGTCAAAAATAATTTGAAATTACTAATAAAATAATGTTTACGTATAAATTTAATAAAAAATTTATCGTATTTTAAATCAACCCGCCCGCCCTACGAGGCAGGCTTCGCGAGGCAAACCCGCCTTTGAAAAAATGGCGTAAAAATTTAAGTTTTGAAAGCGTCGAAAAAATTTTGCATTATTAAAGAAATAAATCTTGAATTTAATGTGTGTCATTAAAATTTTTTAGCTTTCAAAACTGAAATTCAGACATTTTTTCATCAGCGGGCGACTTTTCTTTGTTTCTTTCTTTTGGTCGTTCAAAAGAAAGAAAGTTAACTGGAAGTGAATCCTAAATCAGAAGCAAATGTTTTGAACGGATCTAATGTAAAATAATTTATTTCCTGAGATTGTAATTGTATTTTTCAAAATTACTTTTCAGGTTTATTCCGATTTATAAAAAAAATATAATTGAATTTTAAAGTTATTCTTGTAACTTGCTTAAAACAATAATTTACTAAATTTAACAACCTTTATAAAAACAGCAGGTACTTTATTTTCAAAAAAAGTATAAATCTCAAATATTTTATGCAGGACAAAAAACCACATAACAAAAACATAAAAGAATCCCGGACATCAAAAAAGAAAGCGGATCCGGATCCTGACGAGGAATTTGATATTAAAGACGATCACAAAGTTGAGGAGATGTTGGAAGAAGAAATGCCGGGTGAAATGACAGAGGAAGATGACGAGGAATTTATTCATCAGGTGAAAGAGTTTGAAAAAATTCATACCAATGCCAAGATGGTCAATATTTACAGTCTCATTGGGAAACCAAAATTCAGGAAATTTACAGATGTAGATAAATCTGTTATAAAGGAAGAATTAGATAAGGTATTTCTGCTTCTTGAAAAATATAATATAATCGTGCACTTTCATAACGATTATTCCGAAATGGAAAAATACAGATTTATCACGGAAGAAATTTTTAAAGAAGTTGCCGAATACGATAAAAAACATAATCATATAACCTTTGTCTATGAAGATTATCATCCGGAAATGGCAGATGATGATGAAGATGAAGAAGTTTTTTAACACATATACCATCCTGTAATTCCCGTAAACATTTCAAAAAAATAAAATGGCAGTAAACAATAACACTGATAATCTCGGTTCGGAATTAATTGATTTTTCTCTGAAAGGAATTGACGAAAAAAATTATTCTCCGGCAGATTTTAAAAATAAAGATCTGATCGTTATAATTTTTATGTGTAATCACTGTCCGTATGTGATAGATATGATCGGCAGGTTTGTGAAATTTCAGACATCGCATAAAAACATTCAGCTTATCGGAATTAACTCAAATGATACAAATGCTTATCCGGAAGATTCTTTTGAGAAAATGAAATTGTTTGCCGCAGATCACAAAATAAATTTCCCCTATCTTTTTGATGAAACACAGGAAACAGCCCGTAAATACGGCGCAGTCTGCACACCTGATATTTTCCTTTATGATCAGAAAAGAATTTTAAGATACAGAGGCAGATTTGATGACAACAGAAAAGATGAAAGTCTTGTTAATGAAAAAGATCTTGAGAAAGCAGCCGAATTGCTTCTCGCAGGGAAAGAAATTAACTTCGAACAGATACCTTCAATTGGCTGTTCTATAAAATGGAAGAACTGATCCTAATCTTTCCTTTTTATTTGTACTTAATTCTCATCTGTACTTCAATTCCTTATTCTTTGTAATAATAATTTTTCTTTGCCGTCCAAAACATATTCAATCTCTTTTAATTCAAATCCAAAATAAGTGTAGTTTCCTTTATTCTTCCACTTGAGAACTTGGTATGAAATAATGTTTTTCGTATATGATAATTTTTAAAACATAAGTTGATCTCATAAATACTAAAGCAAGAAATCACCACGAATTTCACTTGTTTTACGCTTCCGACCCCGAAGGGGTCACATGTTTATAGAATATGCATGAATATTTTTCCGACCCCGAAGGGGTCATACGTTTATGGAATATGCATGAATATTTTTCCGACCCCGAAGGGGTCACATGTTTATAGAATATGCATGAATATTTTTCCGACCCCGAAAGGGTGATACGTTTATAGAATATGAATGAATATTTTTCCGACCCCGAAGGGGTCATATGTTTATAGAATATGAATGAATATTTTCCGACCCCAAAGGGGTCATATGTTTTATTCTCATAAGATAATTTTAAATTCGAAATATTATTCTTTCTATTCAAACAAATAATCATCTTTATATTCTAATTTAAATTACTTAGGAAAATTCATATAACTTTTATAAACATATGACCCCTTCGGGGTCTTTCGTTTAAATTATAAATTTTATCTATAAACTTACGACCCCTTCGGGGTCTATCAAACCAATTATCAGTGTTTATAAGCTTTTGTGGACGTATTTATTAGCATTTTAAAAAGTGCGAAAAACAGGAAATCACCACGAATTTAAACTAATTTTTTTAATTTCAACTTCTTTAGTTAACTCGTGAATTCGATAAAATTCATGGAATTAGTGGTTAATCATTTGATCCATAGTTTTAAGACGTTCAACTTAAGTAAATAATAAACTTATTAAATATTTTAATTCATTTAAGATTTAAAATTAAATTGTAAGAAATATATTTATAAACTAATTTGAAAAAGTTTTTTTTAACAAAACAATATTTTAAATGCCAAAATTAGTAATTGTAAGACACGGACAATCTCAATGGAATCTCGAAAACAGATTTACCGGATGGATCGATGTAGATCTTTCCCCGGCGGGTGAAGCAGAGGCTGAAAACGCAGGCGATAAATTAAAAGATCATAAATTCGATGAAGCATTCACATCAGATCTGAAAAGAGCTCAGAGAACTCTTGACATCATTTTGAAAAAAACCGGTCAGGATAATATTCCCGTGAAAAAAGATGTTGCTCTGAATGAAAGAATGTACGGCGATCTGCAGGGATTGAATAAAGACGAGTGCAGAAAAAAATTCGGAGATGAACAGGTGAAGATCTGGAGACGAAGTTACGATACTCCGCCGCCTAACGGCGAAAGCCTTAAAGATACAGCTGACAGAGTTCTTCCTTATTATCATTCCGTCATTGAGCCGGAATTAAAAAAAGGAAAGGACATTCTCATCTCTGCTCACGGAAACAGTTTAAGAGCTTTGATAATGTATCTTGAAAAACTCAGCAAAGAAGAAATTCTTCAGACCGAAATTCCGACCGGCAAGCCAAAAGAATATATTCTGGATAATGATCTCAATGTCATTGAATCAAAATTTATATAATTGAAAAATCCCGGAATAAAAAATATTATTTTTGATCTCGGGAATACTCTTGTGTATTTTGATTATTGTTATTTTTATGACGGTGTCGCTCATTTAGAGAAAAAAGTTCACGCCCGTAAACTCAGGAAATATTTTGTTGACAATAAGCTTGACCTGAAGATAGGAAGCAATAAAATTGATATCAAGAAAGCTTTTAAAATTCTGAAGAAAAAATTTAATCTTAAGATCGGTTATTCCGATTTTTATTATCTTTACTGCGATATATTCTGGGAAAACACACAAATGAAAAATTTTCTGGAAAGCAAACTTCTTGATTCTGAATACAGATTATTCATGCTGTCAAATGTCGATGCATCACATATAAATTTCATCAATAAAAATTTCCCTTACGTTAGAAATATTAAGAAAAGAGTTTTATCATATAAAGTAAAAGCTGTCAAGCCTGATAAAAAAATTTACAAGCATCTTCTGGAAAAGCATAAACTCAATCCCGGTGAATGTGTTTTCATTGATGACCTCAAAGCAAATACAACGGCAGCAAAAGTATTCGGAATAAATACCATTCATTATACTTCACATAAAAGATTTCTGAAGGAGTTTAACAAATTAACGAAGGACTGATCTATGAAAATCCGTACCGGTATAATATTTGTAATGTTTTTTACTCATATTTCCGCCTTCGCACAGACGATGAATGTTTCCTACAAATCATTTTCAGAAAAAGATACTGTTATGAAATATAATATCAGCGCTGAATTTCCTCAGGTAGATTTCGGTCCGGATGCTTTGATGGGAGTAAGGGGAATTGCAGAAGATATAAATAATTTACTGGATACAATTATTGAAAATAAAATTATTAATTTCAGAAACGATGTTAAACAAACAGTGAATAATGCTGAAATGAATGATCAGGAAAGTTCTCTCGGGATCACAAGTTCTGCTGAAGTAATATCCTCAACATTTCTGTCCGCTCAGATTAAAAAATTTTCTTTTGTAAAAGGAATGGCTCATCCCGACACATACATTCAGTCATTCAATTACAGCATAGTAAGTACAGGTTACCTTCAGAGTTTATCGGATCTGTTCAAACCGGATGCTGATTACTTGAAATACATTTCCGGATATTGTATCAATGAGCTGAAAACAAATGCCGTGAAACAGGGCTATACAAATATTGATGATATGATCAATGAAAGAGCGTCACCTGACATAAAAAATTTCAACGTATGGAATATCAGCGTTGACAGTCTAATAATTACTTTCAATCCTTATACTGTAGCTCCGTATGTTTTCGGAATACAGACAGTTTCAATTTCTCTTGCAAACATGACTGAAATGATTGATCCGAAGGGACCGCTTGCATTCATGTTCAGATAGTTTATTAAAACTAATGCCAGTTATGTTTTAAATGTTTATTATCTTTTTCATGAAGAGTAATGGCGAGAATTCCTCCCAGTGTCACCAGTATAATTCCTGCAACTGACAATAGTCCAGGAACATGTTCAAACAAAACCCAGTCGAAAATTCCCGTAAAAACTACAACAGAATAATTAAACGGAGCAAGTTTTGCGGCTTCTGCAAATCTGTAAGCATACTGAAGAAGATATAAGTACAATAAGAAACAAACTCCTGACAAAATTCCGTAAATCCAGATTATCAATGGCGGATCAGACCAGTTGGCTAAAGCAAAAGGAAAAGACAGCAGCGCTGCAATAAAAGAATAATAAAACAGGATCGTAAAAAATGATTCCGTTCGGGTCAGAATTTTCAGTGACACATATGATATTGCCAGAATAATTCCGGAGATGAGTCCGAATAAATCGCCTGTCTGCAGCAGTGATCCAGTGCGGGGTTTAAGAATTAAAATTATTCCAATGAAACCGGTCGTTATTCCCCACCAGATTTTTTTATCAATTTTAGTTTTTAGCCACATCAGAGAGATCAGAGGAATAAAAACCGGAGTTGAATTGTTTAAGAGTGAAGCATTTACCAGAGGAATTTTTGATATCGCAAACACTAAACAGGTAAATGCGCCAAGTCCTGTAACAGCTCTGATAATATGATATCTGATATTATCTGTTTTTAAATCTCTGAATTTATTTTTTGACGCGATGGCAGTCATAATAATCAGACATGTGAAGAACTGAATAAATATTATCCACGGAAGCGAAGCCGAACCATTTTCTTCCAGCTTAATTAATACAGCAACAAGTGCCAGAAAAAAGAATCCGGAAATTGCCGCCGCTACTGATTTTAAGTTTAAATTTTTTCCGGGATTCTGAGTTTCCATATATATTTCATTTAACAAATTTATACATCAGTATGCTGTCAATATACGTTCCGTCACTGAGCTTCATATCTTTCGGACAAATTCCCTCTATGATAAATCCGCATTTTTTATAAAGATGGATCGCGCGGAGATTTGTAGAAAAAACATTCAGCGTTATTTTTTCAATTACAGGATTTTTTTCAGCCCAGAAAATTAATTCATTTATCAAAAATTTTCCAATCCCGAAATTTCTGAAATTTTCAGCCACATAAACAGTGAACATACCTGCATGACTGGTTCTTTTTAAACTGCCGTTCTGAAATTCAAGTATTCCGGCTATTGCATTCCCCGATTCTGCAACAATGTAAAGCGAACCGTTACTATGCAGATGATCTTCGATAACTTTAATTTCTTTCCAGGTAGAGTATACAGCTTCATCAGTTTCTCTCAGCATATATACACCTTCGTTTACAACTGATCTTTTAATTTCAATAATATTTTCAGCATCGTCATTCACGGCATTCCGGATCAAAATTTCATTTCCGTTTTTTAAAATATATTTTTTATTTTCAATACTGCCCATTTTAGCTTAACTGTTTTTTATAAAATCCAGAATGACTGAAATATTTTCTATTTCAAAATTCTGTATTATCATATCTGCATTTGTAATATCCTGATGATTTGAATCATTGTTTTTAAAGCCGATGCATTTCATACCTGCTGACTTAGCTGCTGTAACTCCGTTTGTCGAATCCTCGATGACAAAACATTTATTCGGGTGAATGCTGAATCTTTCCGACACTTTCAAAAATATATCCGGATCGGGTTTTCCTTTTGCAACTTCCTCGCCGCTGATTATGAATTCAAAAAAAGAATAGATGTTCAGCTTTTTCAGAATATGTTCGATATTATCTTTTGCGGAAGAAGACGCGACACTCAGCTTGCAGTTGTATGAACTGAGTTCTTTCAGCAAGGAATTAATTCCGTCCATTGGCTTTGAAATAATTCCCGAATCGAGTATGGAAAACATTCTGTTCTTTTCTGACTGAATGATCTCTTCAACTGTTTTTTCAAAATTATATTTTTTCTTAAGCATTGTCCACATCGGCAGCGATGGCATTCCCACAAGAGCTTTATAATCTTCATCATCCATTTCAAAACCCAGCTCAGAAAACATTTTCAGATTCATTTCAAGATACGCCGGCTCTGAATCAATGATCACACCGTCCATATCAAATATTACTGCTTTGTCTTTCATCTATAAAATATTTGTAATTGATTGTGATTGTTTGTTATTGATCAGAGTATATCTGAAATGATCTTCAGCTCTGCCGTTTACATTCATAAAATATTTTAAATATTCTGTTTTTTCAAATCCGAGTTTCCCGAGAACTTTAACGGATGAATGATTACTTGTCATTACATTTGCTTCTAACTTAAAAAAATTCAGATTTGAAAACACATGATCAATAATAGCTGCTGCAGCTTCGGAAGCAAATCCTTTTCCATTAGATCTTTCATCGATCTGATATCCAAGAAATCCTGTTTTCTCTTTATCACCTGTGATATTTAATACCGAGACATTCCCAATTAAACTATTCATGTTTTTCTTTATAAAAACATAAAGACTTATCTGAAATCTTTTTTCAAATAAGTCTTTTTCATTTAAAATTCTATTGCGAAGATTGTCAATCGTATAAAATGAAGCATCTGAAACAGGAATACTTTTTTTTAAAAAGCTCAGATTTTTTAAATAATAATCTGCAAGTAAACTTATTTCAGACTCTCCAATTGTTTTTAATATTAATCTGTCTGTTTCAATAAAATTCATTTAACAAATTGATCAGTAAAATTTAATTACTATCTGTAATTTGCAATCTGAATCGCTATTTTGTTTCCCTTGATCTAATTTTTATTCATGATCTTGATCACTTTGTCGGAATATTTTTTCGGAACTTCGACAAATGTATATTTGTCAAACAAAGCAATCTCGCCAATGGATTTCCCCGGAATGCCTGTTTCTCCGGCAATAGCGCCGACTACATCTTTCACTTCTATGTTTGCGCTCTTTCCGATGTTGATAAATAATCTTGCCATATCCTCGCCGCCACCTCTGAAATCCCTGCCGCTGTCTCTTCCGCCTCTGCCTTTATCTCTGCCTCTGTCTCTTCCGCCTCTGCCTTTATCCCTGCCGCCGTCTCTTCCTCTGCCTTTATCTCTTCCGCCTCTGCCTTTATCTCTGCCTCTGTCATCGCGGAAATCTGATCCCGCTGTATAAGATTCATCAATTTTCAGTGTCTCTTCTTCTTTACCCATTAACATTTTCATCAGTCCGGCTGCAATTTCCACGGAAGTATATTCTTCTGTCAGTAATTTTTCAACAATGTGCGTGTATCTGCTGTTATCTTCTTCGCTGTCTAATACTTTTTTTATGTCTTCCATCATGGAATTCATTCTCACCTGTTCAACATCTTTTGCGGAAGGAATTGCCTGTCTGATAATTTTTGTTTTCGTGTATCTTTCAATATCCTTAATTTTGTTAAAGTCTCTTCCAACTACAAAAGTAAATGCCTGTCCGGCTCTTCCCGCTCTTGCAGTTCTGCCGATACGGTGAACATAATATTCCTCATCCTGCGGCATATCATAATTAAAAACCGCGTCAATTTCATCAACATCAATTCCTCTTGCGGCAACATCGGTCGCTACAAGAATTTCCAGAGTTCCGTTTCTGAATTTTGACATCACACGGTCGCGCATCATCTGCTTCATATCTCCGTGAAGTCCTTCTGCAAAATAACCTCTTGCCTGTAAATGCGATACCAGTTCATCCACTACTCTTTTTGTATTACAAAAAACCAGAGACAGTTTCGGATCATGTATATCGATAAGTCTTGTTAGAACTTCCAGTTTCATATTCGGTCTCACTTCGAAAAAGAACTGATTTACATTTGGAACGGTCAGTTCTTTATGTACAACTTTTATATGCTCTGCATTTTTCAGATATTTTCTGGAAAGATCCATGATCTGCTTAGGCATGGTTGCCGAGAACATGATAGTCTGTCTTTCCGGTGGTGATGTTTTCAGAATTTTTTCAATGTCTTCCCTGAATCCCATGTCAAGCATTTCATCCGCTTCATCGAGAACAACCATATTCAGATTGTCCAGTTTTAACGTGCCTCTGTTAATGTGATCAATGAGTCTTCCCGGCGTGGCTATAACAATATGAACTCCGAATTTCAATGCTTTGATCTGTCTGTCAATTGACTGTCCGCCATAAATCGGAACGATTTTTACATTCTTTATATATTTCAACAGATCGCTCAGCTCTTCTGAAACCTGAATTGCCAGCTCTCTAGTAGGACAAAGCACAAGCGCCTGAATACTTTTTGAAGTCGGATCAAGTGTTTCGATCAATGGAATTCCGAATGAAGCTGTTTTACCTGTACCAGTCTGCGCCTGTCCGATAATGTCTTTCCCTTCCATAATAACAGGTATTGCCTGTGACTGAATGGGAGTAGCTTCTTCAAATCCCATATCTTTTATTGCTCGTTGTATATCTTTTGACAAGTTCAACTCATCAAATCTTAATGTTTTCATTTTATTTTTTTTATCTGGATCATTTAATGGATCTTTGTTTATTGTTTTTTAAAATTATTTCTTCTTCCGGAATTTTACAAATTTTAAATCCGGATTCTACTTTTGATTTCCGAGATTATCCGGTATCATTAGAGTAAGTTACTTGCAAGCTCGGCAAGTTCTGAACGCTCGCCTTTTACAAGATTGACATGAGCATAAAGTTTCTGACCTTTGAAATGCTCTATCAAATACGAAAGTCCGTTCGATTCAGAATCCAGATACGGATGATCGATCTGATAAATATCACCTGTGAAAACAAGCTTAACGCCTTCACCTGCTCTTGTGATAATTGTTTTAACTTCATGCGGAGTAAGATTTTGAGCTTCATCCACTATAAAATAAATTCTCTGCAAACTTCTTCCTCTTATATAGGTCAGCGGTTCGATCACAAGTTTATTTTCCTTGATAAGATTTGTAATTGTCTGATGCTGTTTATCTGTTTCAATATACTGGTCCTGTATGACCTTTATATTGTCCCATAACGGCTGCATATAAGGAGCGAGTTTGTCTTCAATATCGCCGGGGAGATACCCTATATCTTTATTGCTGAGCGGAACAACAGGTCTTGCAATATAGATCTGCCTGTAATTTTTTCTCACATGCAAAGCTGATGCAATAGCCAGCAGTGTCTTCCCGGTACCGGCTTTACCGGTTATTGAAACAAGGGGAATATCGTTATTGGTTAAAGCATCCGTTGCAAATGTCTGTTCAGCGTTGCGGGCTTTGATTCCGTAAATGTCAAATTTATCAACCTTCCTTAAAACTTCTTTTTTCTGATCAAGATGTGCAAGCACGGATCTGTTGCTGTTCCTTAATATATAAAATTTATTAGGCAGTATTTCACCTGTGAGTTTCTTTTCAACTTCATTCAGCTGAATTTCATAAGGCGGCTGATATATCTTGATAAGCGATTCATCGTCAAAATCTTCAATAGTTTCTTTGCCGCTGTAAAGCTCTTCGACATTATTAATTCTGTCAGTGGAATAATCTTCAGAAGGAATTCCGATCGCTTTGGCTTTCATTCTCAGATTCACATCTTTTGTAACAAGAATAAAAGATCGTTTTTTATCAGACCTTTGCAGTTCAAGCGCGCACCCGAGGATCCTGTGATCGGGGGTATCATCTTTGAAGATCTCACGGATCTCTTCATTCAGACCTTTAGTAATTGCAACTCTGACTTTTCCTCTGCCTTTACCG
>DAIPYE010000095.1:0-12612 GCA_036782915.1 Bacteroidota bacterium
GACTGACTGAAACAAAGACCATAAAAAGGATCGAACTCGAATCGGCAATTCTTGAAACTTCCTCGACTCTTTTCGTGCTTGGCACAAAAACAGAAAACGAAGTAATAAAAGCAATTTCTCATGTGACTCTGACAGGACTTGATAAACTCAGAGACATGGAAGTAATTAATAAAGCAAATTCGATTCTGAATTCATTGACAGAAAATGAAAGCGCTCTGGTGGAATACGGGGTCACTGCTGATGAACTGGCTAAATTAAGAAATTGCATTGCGAACTTCAAAACTTCAAGCATCGAGAAATCCGGTTCATCTACGGAGAGTATTATGATCACTCAATCCCTGAGAGAATTGTTTTCCGGTGCAATGGATATTCTGGAAAAGGAAATCGATAAATTTGTCGATGCGCAGGAATCGAGAAACCATGAATTCCATTCAAGCTACTATGCTGTAAGAAGCATTAAGAATCTCGGTATCCGTCATAAAAAGACAGCCGTGACTACATCCGGCTCTTGATGCATTTCAGGTCTAATTGCACAAAGAAAGAATCAATAAAAGTAAAAAAAATATCCCGGGGGAAAAAATTCTTCGGGATTTTATTTATATAATTACTACTTATTATCTCCCCGAAAGAGTCTCCGGTATTTTTCCGGGACTATTCCGCAAATTGCATATGGTGTAGTCCCAAAAGCGGGTGACTCAAACGAGGGTATAAAAACAAAGAATGATTTTAAAATGGAGACACCAAAAGGAGCAGGAGGAGAGTTTAAAATGGATTAATCCTCCGAGTCCGATAGAGCTCGAGACTCGTCGGGGTCAACAAGGAAAGTAATCGCCACAAATCAATCTTCAAAAAACCTCTTATGAAGTATATTAATTACTGATTCCAGAGCATCTCTTTCAATTACAAATGAAAAACTTAAAAGTGAAGCGCCTTGTGAGATCATAGATAAATTGTATTTTTCCAGTTCTCTGAATACTTTTGATTCAATTCCTTTAATATGTTTAAGATTACTTCCTACAATGCAAACCTGTGATTTATTTATATCAGTTTTAACATGGGAAAATGCAGACAGTTCTTCAGCAATGTCATTCAACTGTTCATTTTCTTCAAGGGATACTGAGGCATTTATTCCTGATATTGTTATAAGATCAGCAGCAATTTCATATTTATCAAAAACTTCAAATATTTTTTTAAAGAATAAAGATGCATTCAACGATTCGTCGGAAGAAATATTTAGCACTGTAATATTCTTCTTGTATGTAATTGTTTTGACGGGAAGTTGATTTATTTTTTTATTCTTTGCAATAAGAGTTCCTTTGAATTCAGGATTTTGTGAATTCAAAATTCTGACATCTATGTTTTTCTTTACAGCAGGTAGAATTGTTGAAGGATGCAAAACCTTTGCTCCAAAGAATGCAAGCTCTGAAGCCTCTTCAAATGTAATTTCATTAAGCACCATTGGATTCCTGACTATTCGTGGATCTGCCGATAATATTCCGTTCACGTCAGTCCAGATCTCTATCTCCTTCACATTCAGCGCCATTCCGATCAGTGAAGCAGTGAAGTCCGATCCTCCGCGGCTGAAAACTGTTGTATTACCATTTTTATCACTTCCTATAAATCCCTGTGTAACCGGAATTTGACCGTTGCCAATTATTTGCTTTAAGTAAGAGGGGACTAATTTCTCTATCATATTATTATCAGGATCTGCATTTCTATAACCTCCCTTTGTTTTAATGAAATCTCTGGCATCAGTAAACTGAGAATTGATCCCGTTGAATTTTAAAATGTCTGATATTATTGATGAAGACAGGATTTCCCCGAATGACAGAATTCTGGCAATGCTTCTCTCAGTAAGTTCGGACAGCAAATGTATTCCGGTAACTGTTTCTTTTAACTGATTTAAAATTACGTTAACCTTATTTATTGTCTCCTGTTTTTCTTCACTTTGCTTAAAAGATTCCTCTATTATCAGAAAATGTCTTTGAAGAATAGACTCTAAAATATATTCTGTCTCTTTGAAATTTCCGTTAACAGCAATTTGCCCCAGATCAAGAAGTGTATCTGTCATTCCTGAAATTGCTGAACATACAACCACAGGATTTTCGTGAAGTCTGCTTCTGACTATTTCAACAAGATTATTTATTGCCGAAGAATCCTGTACTGATGTTCCTCCGAATTTCATTACTATCATTGTATATAACCCTCCTTTAATAAATATTCGGCATTTAATATTGCTGCTCCCGCCGCGCCTCTTACTGTATTGTGCGCAAGTACATTTAACTTCCAGTCAAGTACATTGCATTTTCTTAGATTACCAATTGTTAATGCCATTCCATTTCCGTTATTAATGTCTAAAAGCGGCTGTGGTCTGACAGGATTTTCGGAGAGATAAAATAGTTTGGCAGGGGATGAATAATGTTTCTCATATTCAAAATCATTCCAGCATTCAAGTAATTGCTGCAATTCTGCTTTATTACAGGTCTCAAATGAAATGCTTAGTGTATGTCCGTCTTTTACAGGCACACGGTTGCAGCTTGCAGAAATATTAATATCAGCAAAGTTTATTTTTTTATTCTCAATTGTTCCAAGTATCTTTAATGTCTCTGTCTGAATTTTTTCTTCTTCATCTTTTATGTGCGGAACAATATTCCCCAGTATATCATGTGATGAAATTCCGGGATATCCTGCTCCGGAAATTGCCTGCATCGTAGTTACGGAAATTTCCTTTATCCCGAAGACTCTGTGAACAGGCGCCAGGCATAAAGCCAGCGCTATTGTCGAACAGTTCGGATTTGTAACTATGAATCCGTTTGTATTTTTATTTTTCTTTTGTTCATAGATTAATCCGAAATGATCAGAATTTACTTCAGGTATTACAAGAGGAACATCATCAAACATTCTGTGATTCTTTGAATTACTGATGACAGCGTATCCTGAATTTGCAAACTCCTTTTCCACTTCACCGGCGATCTGTGAGTCAAGTCCTGAAAAAACAATTCTGCAGTCAAGATCCGCATTGCATTTCTTTATTGTCATGTTTGAAATTTTATCCGGTATTTCACATGGTTCCAGCCAGTTCACGGCTTCTTTGTATATTCGACCTGCAGATCTTTCAGACGCTGCTAATTCTGTTATATTAAAATCCGGATGATCTGCAAGCAAAGAAATAAATTTCTGACCTACTGCTCCGGTGCATCCGAGTATTCCGACATTAATTTTCATTTTATTTAAATTTGATTATGAAAAATGTACATCATACTTCATTATATCAGTCATGTTAAAGACTGTTCAGATTTTCTAACGGATCAAATGCGCATATAAAAAGTTCTTTTTTTATTTCAGGTTTTAAATTCATGATAGACTTTAAACTGCATATACCTGTAATGGATTTATTTTGTGATGTATCATTTATTTTTTTAACCGAATGCAAATTCAGATCCGCAAGATATTCTTCATTGCAATAACTCATATAGATCTTTATGTCAAAATCATAATCCGGCTTAACATTTTCCCGATTAAGTTGTCTTTTATTTTTATACTTATAATAATTGTATTTATAGCCCTGCGTCAGAGCAGTAATGTCGGAGAGCACAGACTGCCCGGTGGGAAAACTTCCTGCGCCTTTGCCGGTGAATAATTGCTTTGATGTAAACTCCCCGTTGATCTCCAGACCGTTATTCTCATAATCCACATTAAACAAGTTATCACCGTTTTTCAAAAAAACAGGAATTACAAAGGCTGTGAATTTACCGTCTGAATCATTTATAAAGGAAAGCAACTTGATTTTTGAGTCCAGATTCTTTGCAAATTTTATATCAGAATGTTTAACTGATTCTATCCCAAGTGTAAGTATATCTTCAGATTTAATCAGAATTCCGGTTGAATGAAGACAAATAATGCAGGTCTTGTATGCGTTATCAGTTCCTGAAATATCAGATGAAGGATCGGATTCGGCAAAGCCTGAAGCTTGTGCACTTTGAAGAGCTTCATCAAATCGCAGGCTGTTATTATCCATCTTTGTCAAAATATAGTTAGAAGTTCCGTTCAGTATTCCTCTGACTGAAATTATTTTTTCACTTTGATAATAATCTTCAAGAGTTCGAATTACAGGTATGCTCCCGGCGCAGGATGAATCATAAAGCAGATTTCCGGTATTGTTATTTTGAATGTCAATTAATTCTTCAAGATTTTTAGCGATCATACATTTGTTGGCACTGACAACATCTTTCCTATTTCCCAGAGAATTTTTAACTATTTCGAAAGATGATGAAGGATCATCTGTTAATTCCGCTATGATTTTATAATCTTCATTATTTAAAATATCATTTTTGTCAGTTGTAAAGTAAGAGTTATTTAAATTTCGCAGTTTAAAATTATCTCTTATGCATACTTTGTCAATTTGAATATTAGTATGATCAGAATTAATAAGTGTATGATAAAACCCCTGACCTACACAGCCATATCCGAATAGTCCCACTGAATTCTTTTTAACCATTAAGAGTCTCCGCATTTAATTTAACTGATCGTGATGATTTTATTTTTTCAAATGCATTGTCAATATCGTTGATCAGATCATCTGCATTTTCAATTCCCGGAGATAGTCTGATAAGTGAATCTTTTATTCCGGCAGCTCGTCGATTTTCTTCAGGAACTGATTTGTGTGTCATTGTCGAAGGATGACAGATAAGACTTTTTACACCGCCAAGACTTTCGGCAAGTTTGAATAATTCAGTTGATGTTACAAAACTTTTCGCAGCTTCGATTGTGTCATCTTTTAAAGAGAAAGATATAATACCTCCGAAATCTTTTTGCTGTTTTAAAACCACTTCATAATTTTTATGAGTTTCAAGTCCGGGATAAAATACTTCTGCAACTTCTGATCTCTCATTAAGATACTTTGCAATTTTGAAAGCATTTTCACAATGCTTATTTATTCTCAAAGATAATGTTTCAATACCTCTGATTGTAAGCCATGAGTCAAATGGTCCCAGTACAGCTCCAGTCGAATTCTGAATGAATTTAATTTTTTCAGAAAGCTCTTCAGAGTTTACAATAACAAGCCCTGCAATAACATCTGAATGTCCGGCGAGATAT
The DNA here is from genome assembly GCA_036782915.1 of Bacteroidota bacterium. GTDB lineage: Bacteria > Bacteroidota > Ignavibacteria > Tepidaquicellales > Tepidaquicellaceae > JAEUSI01. The sequence continues at coordinate 5,098 of DAIPYE010000095.1, forward strand.
TTTGTTGCACTGTGAATAACAATATCGGCACCAAGCTCAAGCGGTTTCTGGAGAGCAGGAGTAGCAAAGGTATTATCTACAATCAGAAGGCAATTATTCAGTTTAGCTATCTTTGCAATTTCTTGTATATCAGAAATTTTTAAAGTAGGGTTGGTAGGGCTTTCCAGCCAGATCATTTTTGTTTTTGGAGTGATATTATCGATTATATTATTTAGATCAGAAGTGTCAATATAGTTTACATTTATACCAAACCGGGAATATATGTGAGTAAATGTCCTGTATGTTCCACCGTAAATATCATCCACTGCTAAAACTTCATCGCCCGAACTCAGAAGTTTAACTACTGAGTCGATAGCAGCGAGTCCGCTTGCAAAAGCAAACCCTGCAGTTCCGCTTTCAAGTTCAGCGGCAAGATTTTCCAGAGCTTTTCTCGTCGGGTTATTACTTCTGGAATAATCAAAACCTTTATGAACGCCGGGTTCTTCCTGATTAAAAGTAGAGGTCTGATAAATAGGGGTTGAGATTGCTCCTGTTAATTCATCGACAGGTAATGAATGAATAATTTTTGTTTCGAATTGCATTTTTTTCTCCTTGTTTAGTTTAATTTTAAAATTAATCAAGTAAACTAAGGAGAACAGAAAATGAATGTTCAGTTTGAAGTTGTACAAAAAAAAATCTCTTCTGTATGTTACAGAAGAGATCTTATAATCTTTGTTCTATAACTTATCTGTCTGCAATGACTTGCAGTAGGATTTAGCACCTTCTAATTTAATTAGGGTTGCTATGACTTCATCGGGCCTATTCCCTCTAGTCTTTCTTGATAATGTATTGTTTAAAGAACTATTGCAAATTAGTAAAAATTATTTTTCCATGCAACTCATATAAAAATAATCATTCAGAATTTTAACCTATGCTGTCCAAAACGATACTTTAATAATTTCTGATAACCACTTTAGTCCTCCATGGCTAGTCTGTCTCTAAACATCTCTTTCCCAAGCTCCAGGTTGAGAAAGTTAAATAAAATAACCTGCACGCCAATGAGAAAATGGCGGAAAGAGTTTTATTTTGAAAGCGTCGAAAAATTTGCATTATTAAAAGATTAAACTTGAATTACAATTAGTGTCATTAAAATATTTTATTTTTCAAACTATGAATGTAAAAGCAATTAAAAGGAACCTAAAAGGTTCAAACATTTATAGAAAACAAATCAAAAACGTGCGACCCCAAAGGGGTCGGACTAATATATTAATTTTAATTCTAAAAACGTTGAATCCCTCCGGGATTCAGTTACATCAGATTTATAGCAATTAATAAATATCATTAACCCATCAAGAAAGAAAAAATGGTAATAAAAGACCTGAAATAAGTTTTATAAAAAAATTGTTCATGTAGCTGTTTGTTGTCTCTGCTGAGCCACCCACAAATTAAATCTTAAATTTAAAAGTAAACTGTACGCGAAGACTCAATAGTGGAATAAAGCATGAGCTACTTCCGCCTGAATCCTTCGAAAAATCTCGAAGAATCTCATATGATTTAGATTTATTTTTTGTGATTTTACATTTAAATCTAAGATAACCCATCTACTCTCTAAATCCATTTCGTATTCTCTTCTGAGTCATCCGCAAATAGCATACGTCGGAGTCTAAAAACTAACCGATAAAAAATAGTACTGTCACGTTTTATTTATATTATTTTAAAACATAAAACTTTACTTTGCAAAGCTTATTTTAAATAACGGTAATGAATGCTGTTGAGTTTATAAACATTTCTAAAAAGTTCGGTAATTTTTGGGCAAATGGTGATATCTCTTTTTCTGTCGAAAAGAATTCTGTTCATTGCATACTGGGAGAGAACGGAGCAGGGAAAACAACTCTTATGAAAATACTGTTTGGTATTTATAAACAGGACTCCGGTACAGTAAAAGTGTTTGATGAAGAAGTAAAATTTAATTCTCCGCATGATGCAATTGAAAAAAAGATCGGAATGGTGCATCAGCATTTTATGCTTATAGAAGATTTTACCGTACTTGAAAATATTATTCTGGGAAATGAGATCACCAAAGGAATTAAAATTGATTTTGAGAAAACAAAAATTATACTTAACGGTTTAATTGACAGATATAATCTGGGACTTGATTTAAATAAAAAAATATCGGATATAAGTATCAGCGAACAGCAAAAAACAGAAATTCTAAAATTACTTTTCAGAGATTCGGAGATCCTGATCTTTGATGAACCAACTGCAGTTCTCTCTCCATTAGAGGTTAAAGAATTTTTAAAAATAATAAATACTTTCAAAGCAGACGGTAAAACAATTATTCTTATCACACACAAGCTGAATGAAGTTAAAGCTGTTTCTGATAAAGTTACAGTGCTTCGGAGAGGAAAAAATGTTTATGAAACTGAAAACAAAGATAAGCAGCTCGACATTGAGAAACTCAGCAATGCCATTGTTGGAGAACCTCTTAAAATCACAAAGATACACAGAAAAATCTTTAACAGTTCTCATGAATCTGGTTTGTCTCTTCAGAATATTTCTCTGAAAAAAAACAATGTGAATGTTTTAGATAAATTAAATCTTGAGTTGTTTAAAGGTGAAGTTCATGGAGTATGCGGTGTGGAAGGCAACGGACAGAATGAAATTGTCGATGTTCTTATCGGTCTTGAAATAAATTACAGTGGAAATTACAATAACAGGGGACAAAGTATCTCACTTGTTCCTGATGACAGGCTGAAAAAAGGATTAATAAAGGAATATTCAATTGGTGAGAATTTTATTTTAAAGAATAAAAAGCAAACATTCGTAACAGATTCTGTTTTAAAAAATATTTCCGGGAATGTTATACAAAATTATGATGTCCGCGTATCGGATACTGATTCTTCTTTGGGTTCTTTATCAGGCGGGAATCAGCAGAAAGTGATTTTTGCAAGAGAGATCGAAATGAATAATGAAATACTTATTTTTTCCCACCCGACCAGGGGCGTTGACATAAATGCTACTGCTTTTATTCATTCTAAAATTATAGAGCAAAGAAATAAAGGAAAAGCTGTTTTGCTCATCTCTTCGGATCTTGATGAACTTATAAGTCTTTCAGATAAATTAAGTGTGCTTTATAACGGAACTATCGTCAGAAAATTTGATTCAGAAGAGCTGCACAATACAAATGATGATATTTTACTAAACGAAGTAAATCAATCCGGTAATGCTTCACTGTATGAAGAGATCGGAAAATTAATGATCGGAATAAAGTCTTGAGCATTAAAACTAAAATTAATTTCATTTCAGTCTCAGTTTCATTTCTTACAACTATATTAATTGTTTTTTTTCTGTTACTGATCTTAAACAAAAACCCAGTGGAAATATTTTCTTTGATTTTCACTGAAGTATTTGCAAGCGGTTACGGAATTGGTCAGACATTATTCAAGGCAACTCCGTTAATTATCTGCGGATGCGGACTTGCAATTTGTTTTCACGCTTCTCTTTTCAATATCGGAGCAGAAGGTCAGCTGAATGCAGGTTCATTTGTTATTGCTCTTGTCGCTTTGAAATTCGGCAGTCTGCCTTTTCCAATATTGTTTATAATTTGTCTGATATGCGGATTCATTGTAAGCGGTGCAGTCGGTCTGATACCGGCTTATGTAAAAATTAAAAAAAATGTCAGCGAAGTAATAACAACTATAATGCTTAACTTTATCATACTTGCGCTTATTAATTATTTCCTTGTTGATTTCTTTGCGGTTAAGGCAACCATGAGAACAGGCAGTATTCCGGATTCAGCAATGTTATTTAAATTATCAGATATTTTTTCATTCTTCAAAGGCTCATCTGTAAATGCAAGTTTTTTCATTGCAATATTCATTGCGCTGTTTACATACTTTCTGATTTATAAAACCGGTTTCGGATACAAGCTCCGAGCAGTCGGATTTAATGATACTGCTTCAAAATATATCGGGATCAATATTAACAGAATTATTCTCATCGCATTTTTTACAGGAGCGGGGATCACTTCTCTTACCGGAATAAATTATGTGCTTGGTTACAAAGGATTTTATGAAATGGGATTTTCCGGTAATGTGGGATACACTGCCATTGCAGTAGCGCTTCTTGCTAAAAATAATCCTATCGGGATAATTTTTTCAGCTTTACTTTTTGCAATACTTGATTACGGTGGATTATCGGTCAATCAGCTTGTTCCGAAAGAAATTATGTTCATAGTGCAGGGAATAATAATTTTATCAATAATAGGAGTTGACAGGATCGTGAACAATTATTTTGAAAAGAGGGGACTGGTATAAATGGGAATTCTTGACTCAGTTATAAATATCACTTTCTTTGCGCAGATTCTCAGGCTTATGACTCCTTATTATCTCGGGGCTAGCGCAGCAAATTTTTCTGAAAGAGGCGGTGTGATAAATATTGCCATCGAAGGATTTATGAATCTATCGGCTTTCACCTTTGTCGTTTTTTCGATTACTACCGGTAATATTACTTTCGGTTTTATTATTTCAATTATTGTGAATCTTCTCTTCAGCATATTGTTTGCTTATTTCACTGTCAGTCTTAAAGTAAATCAGATCGTAACCGGGGTTGGTTTCAATTTGCTGATAGCGGGAATCACAAAGTTTTTTCTCGTTTTCATTTTTAACAGTTCCAGTAATTCAGAAAGGTTTGAAGGAATTCCGGATCTGGAGATTTTCAAATCAATTCCAATTGCAGAGATCGTACTTTCAGATTATCTGACAATTTTCTGTTTCGCACTGATCTTCATATCCGGATTTATTTTGTTTAAAACAAAATTCGGTCTGAGACTCCGCTCAGCAGGTGAAAACCCTCAGGCGGCGGAAACTCTGGGAATAAAAGTAAGGCAATACAAACTTTACGGAATTATGATCAGCGGATTTCTCAGTGCGCTTGGAGGGATCTGGCTGGCATCAAATCAAAACTCATACAGCGACGGAATGATCGCAGGAAGAGGTTACATTGCGCTGGCAGCTATGATAATCGGAAAATGGAAACCTGTAAATATTTTTTTCGCATGTCTTATTTTTTCCGCTTTCGAAGCATTAGAGATCACTCTTCAGATCTCAGGCACAACCCTTCCAACACAGCTGATCCAAATGCTGCCTTATCTTATCACTGTTCTTGTGTTGATTGGATTTATCGGAAAGACAAAACCGCCGGCTTCAGATGGAATTCCTTACTGAACAAATAGCAATTAACAATTAACAATTAGAAAGTTGAAATTATAAAATCAAGTATGATTATTTAAGTCCTTTTAAGCTTACGTAAAGTAACTTTTTTAATTCCTCACAATCGAATTTTAGAGAATCATACATTCTAACATCTATATATTTTGTTCTGAATAAAAGTCTTAGCCAATAATGTGTTTCCCTTGATTCTTTGTATGCGATTCCAAGTTTAAATTTGAAATCTGCTTTTGAAACAGCACCTGTTGCTTCTTCTATATTTGCCCCAATTGAAGTTCCTGATCTTAATATTTGTTTCGATAAAATATATTCACTTTTACAATCTCTTAGAAATCTACTCAAATTTACAATTCTGACTGCAAATTCAAAAGATTTATCTCTTACAATAATTTCTTTCATATTGCAAAATATGAAGAATCTAATAAGTTAATAAATTCCAATTCCTATCTAAGATCAAAATTTACAGAAAAACAATAATTGACATGAAAAACTCTAATTGCTAATTGCTAATTGTTAATTGCTAATTGCTAATTGTTAATTGCTAATTGATAATTGTCTAACTGTATCTCTTATCCACATTCCAGAACAACTTTTTCTTAAGCGTCTGAAAGTAAGTTGAATTCAGTTTCTTTATAACTTTAATGGTATAATCTGCTTTAGTTAAAATGATCTCAGAAGGGGAGTTTATTACTGCATATATTTGTCCGTCGGCTGTGATGCGGGTTTTGCCTTGATTTGGAACGATGATCCTGATCTCCCCGCTGTCGGGAATTATTATCGGTCTGACATTAAAGGTGTGAGGTGAAATAGGAGTAATTACAAAAACACTGCTTTTAGGATTTACGATCGGTCCGTTGCAGGAAAGGGAATAACCTGTCGAACCTGCCGGAGTGGAAACTATGATCCCGTCGGAAATACATTTGACAACTTTCTCTCCGTTATAATAAGTTTCTGTTTCGATCATTCTTATGGAATCACTTTTATCGATGACAATATCATTCAGTCCGTAGAAAACTTTATTTTTGTAAACGGATTTAATTATTACCTGTTCTACGATCTTGAATTTACCCTGAACAAGTTTCGGAATGAAATCTTTGAATTCATCCGGAGTAATTTCAGAAAAGAAACCCAGTCTTCCCAGATTGATCCCAAGTATAGGAATGTTTCTGTCTCCAACGATTCTTGCAGTATTAAGAAATGTTCCGTCTCCGCCGAGTGAAAAAATATAATCTGCTGTATCAAGAATGTTTTTTTTAGATGAAGAGTATTTTTTGAATTTAGAAGATGTAAGTTTTATAAGATCTTCATCGATCAAAAAATCAGATTTTATATCGATCAGATATTCCAGGATCTTGTTAAGCAGTTTTGAAACTTCATCTTTGGAAGTATTGCCGAAAATGCCGATCTTAATATTATTGATTTCTCTTTTCAAGAATTAAACCTTAGTATCTTCGGATTTATCTGCAGCCGCATCATTTGAAGTATTTTCGGGAACTTCAACTTCTGATTCTTCTTTGATCTCAGCTTTTTCTTCAGGTAAAGCTTTATCTTTTTCTTCAACAAAATTGAGCTTCAGATCAGCAATAACCTGTTTCAGGAATCTTGCTTCATCTTCGGTAATGTTATTGACCGTTTTTGCGCTAAGCATATCAAGCATATCTATCGTTGCCTGAGCTCCGTCTAATTCCTTCTCGATCTTTCCTGTCATTGGATTTGCAAGTTTTCCCATCATCATCATTGTCTGCATCTGGAAACTATACACTAACTGGAAGAACAATTGTTTATTTTTTTCGTCGTTCATATTTTTTGTTTAAATTATTTTTACAAATGTAAAAAATTAATAGGTTACATTAAATTCTATTATATATTCAGAAAGAACTTTCCGGAAATCATTGAAAGAATTATACATGCAGAATCCTTTATTTTACCGATTCACATGCGAAGGGATTAGTGATAATTCAGCGGAGACAGTGCTCCAGTGTGAGTCTATATGATTGCAAACCATATCATGATCCAAATCCAATTGTCAACACTTCTGAAAATTATCTGTATTTCGAAGCCGCCGTTGGTGTTTAAGCGAGCATCGATGAATAATTTAATTAAAGTATAATTACACAAGCGAGCGTCACCAACGGCAGAAATAAAATCCATATTTTAATAAATATGTTCTTTCAAAACTTTGTTTTGGCTGTTGGTGACGCGAGTTCCGGAAAAGTACGAACTCGCTAAACACCAACAGCGGCTTCAGTATTCTAAAAGCTAAAGTGTTAGTTGCTATTTGTTTATTGTTTATTTTATAGCAGCATAG
>DAIPYE010000096.1:0-11900 GCA_036782915.1 Bacteroidota bacterium
AGTTATTACACTGTCTCCGTCGGCAGGTCCAATTAAAGTATTGTGAATATCACTTCCGTTATTTCCGGCAGAGTTACAGACTATTATTCCTTTGTTTACAGCAAGATCAGCCATATTTGTTATTGGCAAAGTTTGTCCGTTCATATCAGTCCATGTATAACCTGAATTCGGCGGATCAAAATCCAGATATCCCAGCGAGCTTGTTATAATATCTGCTCCGATACTGTCAGCCCATTCTGCGGCTGCGATCCAGTTATCCATTTCAGCAGGATTTTCAGTCGGATCAACTTCTGTTCTTGCTAAAATAAATTTTGATTTAAAAGCGGGACTTATCATTTGTCCGGGTTTATAAGCTCCGACAAGAGACAAGGTAGCTGTTCCGTGCGCATGTCCTGTAAGAATGGGAGTATGATTATGAAAATCATAAGTTGAAATAATATTCATCGGGTAAGTTGTAAATACTTCATGAGTCAGATTTGAAAACCCCGCATCAAAACTTGCGATCAAAATTCCCTGTCCGAATATTCCGTCATTGTGAACCTGATTGACCTTTATCTGAGTCATCTGGGTCACGGCATTTCCGGTTCCGTAATTTAATGAATCAATTAGAATATTTTCAGTAGTCACAGGCAGAGATGAATAACTTTCCGGCTGACTTAAATTAAACTCTGTATTTTTATTTTCTCTTTTGAATGTTTCTACAAGTTCGATCTTTTTAACAAAATTCAAACCGGTGATTTTTTCAATTCCGGATCTGTCAATTTCAGCACTGACTGCGTTGAGCCATTTTGATCTGTTACGGATCCTGATAGCAAAATTACTTACTGTATTTTCATAATTATCATAAACTGGTATATCTGTATAATCCACAAGTTCCTGTGTTGATTTAACTTTCATTCTTCTTTCAAGAGATCTTTGCGAAACCAGATTCTGCGGACTGGCGAGTTTATTAGAAATATTTTCACCTTTATCAGTAAAATATATCCAGACTGTAAATTTATTCTGAACACTGTTTTCCAGTTTATTTGAAAGGTGTATACCTGTTTTATCAGATTTAAAACTGAATGAATTAACAGCGGTTAATAAAATTGCGGAGACCAGTAAAACTATAGATAATCTTCTCATGTTTTTACTGTAAATTAGTCTAACTTTTTGAAATATTAAATGAAGAATTTAAAGCATTTTATCAATAATTGTATTACCGGCAAATATGTTTTTATAAAATTGAATAAAGTTTTTGGAAGTATCCTTAATAATTCCATAGTAATTCATAAAACATGTAATTGAAATAGTTAAAAATGAAAAATTTTATACATTTATAAAAACTTAATATTGAATTATATTATCAATAACTTAATCAAATTCAATGACGCCAAAATTTCAAAAAGATGTTTTGCTGTCAGATCATACTACTATTGGTCTTGGCGGTAAAGCAAAAAAGTTCATATCATGTGATTCTGCCGAGTCGATTATAAATGTACTGCAATATGCAAAGGACAAGAAAATTAATGTGAAAGTAATTTCCGCCGGAAGTAATATTGTTTTTCCTGATAAAGGATTTGACGGAATTGTTTTAAAAGTTGATATAAAAGGTATAGAGAATATACTTCCGGATCCTGAAGCAAATAAAAAAGTAAAAAAAGGTCATGTAAAAGTAAAAGCAGGAGCTGGAGAGAACTGGGATAATTTTGTTAAGCATTGCATTAAGAATGATCTTGCAGGAGTAGAATGTTTGTCGGGAATTCCCGGCTCTGTTGGCGCGACTCCGGTTCAGAATGTCGGTGCTTACGGACAGGAAGTTAAGAATATAATTTATTCACTTACAGCTCTTGACAGGGAGACATTTGAAATACGGAATTTCTTTAACAAAGAATGTGAGTTTGAATACAGACAGAGCAGATTTAAAAAAGCAGATAAGGATAAATATATTATTCTGGATGTGGTTTTCTATCTGATAAAATTTAACAAACCAAAAATTAAATATCTCGAACTTCAGAAATATTTAAGAAAAAATGCAGAATTTGATAAACTGAAAAACGGGAAGGAAAAACTTAAGCTGTCCGTAAAGCAGTGCTGGCTCTTAGAAAAAAGAAATCAATGGTGATTGACAAAAAAGATATTAACTCAAGATCCTGCGGTTCGTTTTTTACAAATCCTATACTGAATCAGGAAGAGTTTGAAGCGTTTCAGAAGAAAACAGAAAAATTAATTCGTAAGTCTCCATATTTCCAGACAGGTGATACATATAAAATTCCTGCTGCATGGCTCATAGAAAATGCCGGATTTGAAAAAGGATATAAAAAAAATAATGCGGGTATTTCTGAAAATCACTGCCTTGCTCTGGTAAATCTGAACGGAACGACTAAAGAACTTCTCGCCCTTGCCAATGAAATTGAAAAAAAAGTTCAAAAAAAATACGGCATAAAATTGACAATAGAGCCGGAAATAATTTAACATTTCTGAATTATTTTCAATTATACCCGGTTTAGATTGAATAAAAATCATTTCTTATAAATCATTTTTAATTAATAAATAAAAAAGTAAAGTTCTAAAGTTTACGCTTAATAAATTTCGGTTTTGACCGTTAATTTATTGCAGATATCCGTTCCAAACGTAGTTAAAAAACACAATCTCATATCCAACTAAATTTGTTCAAATCATTTTCAATGTGAATAGATAAGTAATTGTCAAAATAATTTTTCATCTTAGAAAGGAATTTGCATTTTAGGAGTAAAGATTTTAGTACAAATTGAAATTGTGAAAGAAAAATGTAGAATCAAAAAATTTAATTTGTATATGAAAATATCGGAATCTTATTTGCGCAAAAACTTTAATTATGAGACGATATTGGAAAATATAGAAATTGATGATTTTTTGAATTCACCAAAAACTACTTGTGCCACATTTTATAAGATGTGGCACACCTATAAGTGTTAATATCTATTTATCAAATTTATTTACAAAAATAATTCCAAATTTATTCCATAATTTTATCTTGTTATTTTTAATCATTTTTAAAATTTATTCCAACTTTTTTCCAAAAATATGAAGTTAAAGTTGTTTTAAAAAAAATTAAATGGATTGATTCCATATATAAATTTTAATTCAGAATTCTGTTTATTACTTAACTTACAGATCACGATCAAAATAGTTTTTTAAGCTATTGATTTAAAAGGATTTAAATAAAATTATATTTGTTGAATAACTTTATTAAAAAGCATATTTTAGATAAAATTTGATAAACCCAATATGAACATAAGTAAAAACCGAAATGTCAGAATTCAAATTTTATTTAATTCAGTTATTTTATTCTTTGTCATCTCCTCATTTGTTTCAATCAGTTCGATAGGTGATGACCCTACAATTAAAAATGATAATTATCCGCTTACCGGGAGAATAAAAAATTTTACTCCTCAGAATTTTTCTCCGCAAAATATTTTCAAAAATCTTTTAAGCTCTGAAAACGATAATACTGGTAAACAAAATATTCTTTATGGTTCGCCTTATTTCACAGATAATTTTGACGGAAACAATGATACAAATTCTTTAATATCCAGAGGTTATAAAGTTTATTTCAGAGGTACTGGATTGCAGAATACATCTGTACCAACCTGGTTTCAGGGTAATCCATTGGTATTTAATTCTTTCAACGGACCGGCAAACGGATATGTCTCTGGAATTTATCAGGTTGTAACCGGAGTAAATAATATTGACAACTGGCTTGTATTACCTCCAAAAAATATTTCAGCAAATGATTCTATGTTTTTTTATCAGAGATCTCAGTTTGATCCGAATTATCCGGATTCAATCAGAGTAATGTATTCCGCCGCTGGTGACTCAGTACCTGAAGCTTTAAGCTGGGTTGAACTGGGAAGATTCAGAGCGAATTTCAATTCAGATGCCTGGGTTAGATCCGGTTTTAAAGCGCCAAATTCCGGTGCAAATGCAAGATATGCCATCAGATATTCTGTTGTTAACAGCGGACCATCTGGAGTCAATGGAAATTTTATCGGAATAGACGGATTATCACTTGAATCCGGAGCATTTCCAAATGATGCCGGAATTCAGAATGTAATTGCTCCTGCAGGTATAATTGCTTTGCCGTCAACACCTGTTACTCCGTCAGTAACTGTCAAAAATTTTGGTACTGCTCCGCAGACTTTTAATGTGACAATGTTAATTTCACCGGGCGGATATTCAGATACCAAAACCGTAAATTCTATTTCACCGAACTCTTCTCAGAATTTAAATTTTAATAATTTTAATCCTGTATCTGCCGGAAATTTTTCTGTAAAAGTTTATACTCAATTATCCGGTGATGATAATCCTCTTAATGATACACTTAACTCCTCTTTCTCTGTAATGCAGCCGAATTACGGGGGCGGCGGCTCTGGAACCGGGGGTTATTATTTTGCAAATTCAACTGTAAATGCTTTTCCATCTCCTTCTTATCCTGTATACAGCAGAGCTGATACTTCCGGAAGTATTTCACTTGTTTTAAATAATGATGTTAAAGTACCTTTATCAAGGGGTGATATTGACGACGGTCAATGGGCCTTTTCAGGATTAGGCGGAAGCAAAAAAGTAAAATTCATGGGAGCTTTTTATGATTCAGTATTCATTGGCACTAACGGTATAATTTGTTTCTCTGATTTTATTCCTGACCAAAGTAACTGGAGTCCGCCTTTAAACGGATTGCCGGGAAGCGGATCCGGTGGCGGCTGCAGACCGGGATTATATCCTTATTGGAATGATATTGATTTCGGAAATACAGAACAACCCTTTAACAGATTAAGTTATAAAGTTGATACTAACAGAAATCTACTTATTGTTACTTATGATAAAGCACCTGTTTTTAACGGATCAGATACGGAATTTGAGACATTCCAGATCTTAATAGAATTTAAAGAAAATTTACCAAGCTCAGAAAATTCTAATATTGTTTTCAGCTATGATAATTCTTCCACCACACTGAATGTTCCTTTGCTCATTGGAATGCAGAATGCGACAGGATCAGAATTTTTACAGTATTCATTTATTAATTCTGGATCTGTGGTAATTACCCCCGGACCGGTTTTTGATCCTTCTTCAACGGGTGTTTCAATATCTTTCGGACCTGAAGCAAATAAACTTTTGGGAAATTATAAAACTCTGAATTTAACAGCACTTATTCAGGGGTTCTGGGATGGGGTAGTAAATGTAAGTGATACAATTTCAGTTCAGTTAAGGCAGTTGATCTCTCCATATGATATAGTAGAGATTTCACAAGGTGTTACAGATCAGTCCGGAAATGTGCAGATTAATTTTGCTCATGCTGTTCAGGGAACTGCATATTATTTAACTTTAAAACACAGAAATTCTCTTGAGACCTGGAGTCGTTCCGACGGTGTAATTTGGGATAATTTAAATTATGTTTCATACAATTTCACGGATTCAGTTACAAAAGCTTTTGGAAATAATCTAATTCTTAAATCAGGGAAATACTGTATCTGGGGAGGAGATGTGAATCAGGACGAAATAGTTGATGCTGGGGATCTGAGCATTGTAGAAAACAGTATCGGAATTTCTGGTTATGTATCTGCCGATATTAACGGTGATGATTTTGTAGATGCTTTTGATCTTAGCTTTGTTGAAAATAATACTGCAGATAATCCAATTGTAGTAAAACCTTAAAACATTCTGAAATAATATTTAAATAATAAATTGAATTATCAAAAAAAGATAGCAAAATTAAATCCGCATTATCTGTGCAAAGTTTATTATTTGAAGATTCATACCGGTACAGCTGATGGAATTTCATTTCATTAAAACTTCAAAAAAATTTATTCTTAATAATTAAAATTAAAAATTATAATTTGATACACTATCCGACTTTTATCACACTTATGAAAAAATCTTTAGTCCCAATAATTTTATTAAGTATTGCTGCTGTTTTATTATTCAGTTTTACTTTTCATGATGGAAATAATTTATCCCCTGATTTCAAATTCATATCTGATAATCCGGATTTAAATGATCCGCATAAAAAGGACAGAAAATTATTCAATCAGCAAAAACTAATTAAGGATTCAAAGATACCTTTATTTCAGACAGATAATAATGGTGTCGGAATAAATTTACCGCAGACTATGATAAATGAATCTTTCGAAGGTTCATTTCTTCCGGCTGGATGGACTAAATTAAATCCAACCGGCGGCTCAGGCTGGTATCAGCAGACTTCCGGAACTTCACCGATCCCGGGGTTTAATGGCGGAACAATTACTGCGCCTCCCGGAGGTGGATCTAAAGTGGCATTCTGTACCTGGTATCTGGGCGGAACAAATTCAAATGATCAGTGGCTTGTTACTCCGCAGATTACTAATGTTCAGCCAAATGATTCACTGAAATTCTGGCTGCGATACTGGCCTGATGCTTACAGAGATAGCTTTAAAGTATACATATCTACAACTACTCCGACAATTGCGGCATTTACAACAGTTGTTTTCGGTAAGAACTTTGCAGAGAACAGCGGGGATACTAACTGGACTGAATATAAATTCAATATTGGCAGTATGGTTACAGCCGGTAATGATATTTATATTGGATTCAGAGAATCAGTTTCAGATAATTCAGTTGACGGCTCAAGTTTTTCTCTTGATCTGGTTAGAACAACCGGAGCTCCTGCTTTTACAAATGATATAGCCGCATTGACAAATGTAAACCCGCAATCCAATAATTCACTTCCGGTACTCACTATCGCGCCTAAAGCAACTTTTATGAATGCAGGCAGCGCAAATCAGACTAATATACCCGTTACCTATAAAATTACGGGACCGTTAAATTACACAAGTAATAAAATTATTGCTTCACTGAATTCCGGAACTACTGTAACAGTGACTTTTGACAGTACTTTTAATCCTGTGACAGGTATATATCAGGCATTAATTTATTCAAGTTTAGCTTCAGACAATAACAGATCCAACGATACAGTTAAAACCACTTTTTATGTTTTCAATCCGAATTACGGCGGAACATCACCTTATAACAACAGTAATTATTTTTATGCCAATTCCACTTCAGCCGCATCTTTAGCTCCTTCACAGCCGTCATTCTGCAGGCTTGATACTATCGGCAGTGTCAATCTGATTTTGAACGGAGGGAATGCAAACGGCGGATATAACAGAACTCTTACAAAAGGAACAGTCGATGACGGACAGTTTGCACTTACAGGTATTTTTGGTTCAAGAAAAATAAAATTCATGGGTACAGCTTATGATTCTGTATTTATCGGGACCAACGGAATTATTTGTTTTACGAATTTCGAACCGCAGTCAGGGAACTGGAATCCGCCTCCTTCAGGACTTCCCGGTAACGGGACCGGAGGTGTCAGCCGTCCCGGTATTTATCCAATGTGGAATGATCTTAATTTTGAAAGCAAAACTCAATTGAATAACAGACTTAGCTACAAGGTAAATTTATCATCCAATAAGTTAATTGTAAATTATGATAAAGCGCCTTTATTCGGGGATTCGCTGAACAATGAAACATTTCAGGTTGTTTTAGATCTTCAGACGGATACTGTAAATTCTCCAAATTCAAATATTGTTTTTAATTACAGTCTAAATTCTTCCTATACCATTAAGCCGGTGTTAATTGGTCTTCAGAATTCATCGGGTACATCATTCTTACAGTATTCATTTTTAAATTCAGCCGGAGTCAGCATTACACCCGGGGTATTTTATGATCCACAGTCAGCGGGAGTTTCAGTTGCAATCGGTCCGGTTGATAATAATTTATATTCCAGCTGCAAGACTCTTGAGATAAAACTTTTGATTCAGGGAATGTGGGATGGAGGAATTAATACTGGTGATACAATAACGGTAAACATAAGAAGTAATATCTCACCTTTTAATATAGTTGAAACAGTAAAAGGAAAAACAAATTCTTCCGGAAATGTTATATTTGATCTGAGAAATGTGAATAACAATACGCCGTATTATTTCCAGATACTGAACAGGAATACAGTTGAAACATGGAGTAATAATTCCGGCACTGCCTGGAGCGGTATTAATCTGGTCTATGATTTTACAACAAGTATCAATAATGCATTCGGGAGTAATATGATCTTTAAAGACGGAAAATACTGCATTTTTAACGGAGATGTAAATCAGGATCAGATTATTGACGCAGGGGATCTGAGCAGTGTGGAAAACAATATTGATGTATCCGGATATGTGCCGGAAGATTTAACAGGCGATGATTATGTGGACGGATCTGACCTGGCATTGGTTGAAAACAACTCTGCGCTGAATATAATATCTGTAATTCCCTGAATGTAAAAAAAAATAATATCCAAAATAAATATTTGGAAATTTTGAAATGATTTGTATATATTGACTCACAAAATTATTTAATCTTTAAATTTAAAAAGGATCCCTTACAAAAAATATCTGAAAGGAGATTAAGAGTCTTTTTTTGGGATTATTTTATTTTTTAAGAAATTAATTTTTAAAAAAACATATTTATTAACTAAAAAAAAATCGAAATGAAAAAACTTTTTGTAATTTTATTTGTAGCAATGATAAGTTTTGCTGCAGGTAATTCGTTCTCACAGGTTACTGTAACTGCTACTGCAGGTACACTCGGACCAACCTCTTATACATCACTTAGTTTGGCACTAGCCCAGGTAGGTGTACTTCACCAGGGTGCTGTAACAGTTAGCATTAATGCTTCACACACTTCTGTTGCAGGAACTATAGGCAGCACAGGTTTTACATCATGTAATATCTGGCCTTCAACTGCGGCTGTTACTGTTACTTACACAGGAACTGCATCATTAATTACTTTAAATGGTTCCGATAATGTAACCATTGACGGTAGAGTTAACGGTTCAGGCGCTCAGTCTCTTTCAATTGCATGTTCCAATGCTGGAGCAGGTGTCAGAGGAATTACACTTTCAAACGGTGCGCAATTTAATATAATCAGATACACAAATATTTCTGTTCCTGTCGTTACAACTGCCATTACTGGCGGAAGATGTATTAATATTGCTCAGTCAGTTGCTGCAACAGCAGGAAATGACAATAACACTGTTGATCATTGTAATTTAAGCGGTGGTGACAGAACTTTACAGGTATTTGGTTCTGCTGGACTTTACTTAAACCAAAATACAACTTTTACTAATAACGTAATTAGAAATTACTCTTCAATAGGGATATTTATCGGTTCTGATGTCGCACACGTTGTTTGTGATAATAATGAAATTTATGACGACGTACCTGTTTATAAAGGTGGTGTAACAGCAGCAAATGCTACTTCAAGAGCAATCGGAATGCAAGGTATGGGAAATATTTCTCTTAAGAATAATCAGATATATGACATTACAGATAATGGAACAAGAACAACTGTAATATCAATTCAGGGAATTATTACTATCCCTTTCAAATCACTTGCTCCACTGGCAAATCCTGTAACTAATGTTGATGTTCAGAATAATTTTATCAGCCTGGGATCAAATAATGATAAATCTACTACTACTTACGGTTTGTTCATTGTAAGTTTAGCTCCAGGAACCGGATTAGATTACAATGCAAGAGTTTATAATAATACCGCTCTTGTTGGCGGAACCGGTACTCTCGTAGAAGGAACCTACGCTAATTATTTTGACGTGGCAGATGCCGGTGCAGGTACATCAACTGCAACTTATTACAACAACGTTGCACTTAATGTCAGAGCCAGTGCAGCTACTTCGCAACATGTAGGTACAGAGCTGGATTTTGAACCGAGTGTACTTACAGTTTCAGATTTTAATACTTCTTTTGCAAATGGACCTTCAACAAGTGCTTATTTTGATTTCGTTGACGGTATTAATTTATTTGGTTTTAATTCAATTATCGGATGGAAAGATTGGAATTGCGCAGCAGGAAATGAACAGCACTCTGCTAATCATCCTGTAAATTATGACGCGAACTTTATTCCGACTATAAACTACGGTGATATAAACGGAAAAGTGTTAGCAGCCGTAACAACAGATTTGTTTGGAAATCCAAGAGCTGCTGTTTATCCTTGGAGAGGTGCTGTTGAAGGACCAGCTGTTAAAGTTCTTACAGTTACTGCCGGACTTGAGGGAAGAGGCGGACCGGAACAATCAAATATGTTCGTTTCACTTTATGACGGATGTACTTTTGTAGATTATGCAAGTGGATATATTTTAGATGGTGATCCTTCACCGAAATATATCTTCTCAACAGCTGTTTCTAACGGAACACCTTATACTCTGGAATGTCAGACTTCTACTCACATGAAATCATGGAGTGCAGGTACATCTTCTTTCTCAGCAGGAAATGCTTCATATGTCTTTAACAGTGCTTCTTCTGTTTACGGTGATAACGGAACTGCTTCAGGTGAGTTCTTTGCCGGTGATGTTAATCAGGACGGAGTTATCGACGCTTCTGACCTTTCTTCAGTAGAAAATGATGTAGCGATCAGTCTCGAAGGTTGCAGATTAAATACAGATCTAACTTATGATGAATTTGTTGATGCTAGTGACCTTTCGCTTGTTGATAACAATGCAGGAATTGGAATTTTTGAAGTTGCTCCTTGTTCACCAAGTGATAGAACTTCACAGGAAATTAAAATGATGAATTCAAATTCTCCTAAAGTAAAGATCTCAGCAACATCAAGAGTTAATATGAATCAAAATTCAGGAAATTAAATTTGACTTAGTTGAGATTCTTATGAAGAATGAGGATCTCAGCTTGATTTGATCTGCTGAATTATCTAAATATTTAAAAGCCGGAAAATGAAAATCTTCCGGCTTTTTTTTGTTTAATATTTATACTCTTTACTTCTCTTTCCGAAAAACTCTTCATACTGTAACTATTCTATTATTCAAAAAAATAATGCAATTTCCCGTCTTATAAAGGAAAGTTCTTAGGATTAATTTATTTATGATTTTAAATTTGCACAGGTTGTTATTTTAAAACTTAAATAAATTAAAAAAATGAAAAAATTAAATTTAACAGTTCTTTTGCTTTTGCTTGTCTCTGCTAAAACATTTTCACAACTGGCAGATGAGAATTTCGATTATCAGGCAGGCGATTCTGTTCAGCAGCATGGCTGGACCACGATCGGATCGGTTTTTACAAATAAAATTCTGGTTACATCTCCCGGACTTATCTTCCCCGAATATGTAAATTCAGGATTTGGAAATGCTGTCACTGTTGATACGACAGGTCAGGATGTATATAAAGACTTTTCGTCTGCTAGAACTTCCGGTAATATTTTTACATCCTTCCTTGTCAAAGTAAAGTCTGCTAAATCTGCAGGTGATTATTTTACCGCGTTGCTTTCATCTACAAACAGTAATTCTTTTGCCGGTAGAGTTTATGCCAGGGATTCTTCCGGTAAAATTGCTTTCGGTCTTTCAAAAACAACAGAAACTGTTTCTTATACACCGGCAGTTTATCTCAGAGACAGTACTTATCTTCTGATTCTAAAATATTCAATTAATCAGGGAACAGCTAATGATTCTGTATCTTTGTTCATTTATTCTTCTTCTATGACAATTCCTTCATTCGAACCTTTACCTGTGCTGGGTCCGAAAGGTTCTTCCGGTGCAGATCTGTCTGATGCAGGCAGAATTTCCCTCAGACAGGGATCAGCTTCCGCTGCGCCGAGAATTGTGATGGACGGAATATTTATTACAACTTCATGGGATAATTCAGCGCTGCCGGTCGAGCTTGCGTCTTTTTCTTCATTCACTGAAAATGGAAATGTTCACTTACTCTGGAATACTTTTTCAGAACTGAATAACCTCGGCTTTGATATTGAAAGACTATTTGTAAATTATCAGTCTCCTATATCAGATCAATGGAAAAAATCAGGATTTGTGCAGGGTAGCGGTACTTCTTTAAATTCTG
>DAIPYE010000096.1:11910-12603 GCA_036782915.1 Bacteroidota bacterium
CAAATTATAAGTTTTCTGACAATGATCTGAATCCAGGAATATACAAATACAGACTTAAGCAAAAAGATTTTAACGGAAACTTTGAATATTTTTATCTGAATAATGAAGTTAATGTTTTACCTCCGGCTAAATTCAGTTTATCTCAAAATTTTCCCAATCCTTTTAATCCCAAAACAGTTATCAGTTACAAACTGGCAACAGGCAGTTTTATAAAAGTTGATGTTTTTGATATCTTAGGGAATAAAGTTAAAAATCTTGTAAATGCTGATCAAATTGCAGGTTCTTATTCAGTTGAATTTGACGGCTCGGATCTTGCCAGCGGTAATTATTTTTATAAATTACAATCTGAAAAGTTTACTGAAATAAAGCGGATGACATTAATAAAGTAGTAATTTAAATTCTTATCTTTCTTATTTAATAAGCCTCAACCGGAATTAGTCTTTATATTGATTCCGGTTGTTGCTATTTAATTTTTACTGACATTTCTATCGGGTTATATTACTGACACTTCTAATAAGTTATCACAAAGAACACATCCGTCCAAAATGTTACTTTAATAATTTCTGACAACCCCCTAAGTCCCTATTTGCCATGGGAGATTTACCTTAATTCTTTTAAATTGAAATGGTTTTATACAGTATTTATTTTTGTTATAAAATTCCCCCTTGAAGATAATGTCTCAAAACTTTGTTT
>DAIPYE010000097.1:0-1072 GCA_036782915.1 Bacteroidota bacterium
CAATCGATGCCGAAGGCATCAAACGTTTATAGATCAAAATTCTCTGTAGCAATCGATGCCGAAGGCATCAAACTTTTTTAAAACAAAACAATATATTATGTCAACTTATTCACAAATATATATTCAAACTATATTTGCCGTTAAAGGAAGACGAAGTTTAATTCATTCCGAATGGGAGGAACGTCTTTATAAATATATTACGGGTATCGTTCAGAATAAAGAACAAAAAATGCTTGCTATAAATGGAATACCCGATCATATTCATTTTTTTATCGGAATGAAACCAACTTGCTGCTTATCAGATCTGGTCAGGGAAATTAAAAAATCTTCAAATGAATTTATTAAAAATGAAAATTTTACAAATTCAAAATTTAACTGGCAAGAAGGTTTTGGAGCATTTTCATATAGTCATTCTCAGATTGATACTGTCATAAAATATATTATGAATCAAAAAAAACATCATAAACAAATTTCATTCAAAGAAGAGTACATTGATTTCCTAAAAAAATTTAAAATAGAATACAACGAAAAATATTTGTTTGAATGGATTGATTAGTTCGATGCCTTCGGCATCGTAAATTAAACCCGGATTCATTTTCTATAAACGTTTAAATCCTTTCGGGATTTGTTAAACTTTTTAATTTACTTTTACTTCTATATTTATCCTTATAGTATTTTACTCTCTTAATTAATGATCCAAATCAGACTAAGAATTTGCCGCTTTTACCAATGTCTCTATATCTAATTTTTTCATTTTCATAAAAGCGTCGGTTACCTTACCTGCTTTTACAGGATCGTTCAATAATGAACCGAGCATTGCAGGTATTATCTGCCAGGAAACACCAAATTTATCTTTCAGCCAGCCGCATTGTGATTCTTCTCCTTCTGATATAAATTTATCCCAGAAATAATCAATTTCCTTCTGATCATCACATTCCACAACAAGTGATACACCTTCGTTAAAGTTATAATTATGATCACCCGATCCATCCATTGCTGAAAACATTTCACCTCTTAGTGTAAAATGTCCGAATTTTAAATTCCCTTCAGGCTGTTCTTCGCCGGGAAGATA
>DAIPYE010000097.1:1082-12460 GCA_036782915.1 Bacteroidota bacterium
TCCTGAGCTTTGCCATACTGCTCACCGACAAAAAGAAATGAAGGTATAATAGTCTGTCCGCTGCCCGGTGCATAGCTTTTAATTATCTGCCATGTCATACCGAATTTATCCGCTACCCAGCCGTATTTTTCACTCCATGGATATTTATCAAACGCCATCATAATTTTTCCGCCGTCACTCAGCTTTTTCCAGATGCTTTCAATTTCCTCATCAGTATCACAGGTTATAAAAAGAGAAATTGATGGATTAATTTTAAACAGAGGTCCGCCGTTCAAACCGAGAATTTTCTTGCCTGCTATTTCAAACTGTACTACTATCGGATTTTCAGAAAGCATTTTTGAATTGTCGAAAACAGAACAATAATATTCTGCTGCTTCTTTTGCCTGATTATCAAACCAGAGACATGGATAAATTGGATTACTCATTATTTAATTATTTATTTATATTTTTGAAAAAATTTTTATAAAATTTAATTTGGCTTTTCTATGTATTGTTTAAGAGAAGTATGAATGATCTCATCCCAGCCTTTTTCAAAATTTTTGAAAGCGAAATTTTCATTGTCAGCCGGAAATGTTTCCAAGCCTTTATGCGAAAGTTTTAACAATGTTTTGTCTTCCTCTTTTATCAATTCAAAAGTAACAGTCGAGTTTCCCGGATACCCGTCATATCGCCAGCTGTAAGAAAGCTTTTTTTCAGGAATGACTTCTAGAACTTCACAAAGATGCAAAAACTGATTTTCAGGATCCGGTCCTCCGTAGAACTGAAATTTAAAACCTGTTTTTGCCTTAAATTCTTCAAGATAGAAATACCATTTCTTCATTTCGTTTTTATCTGTTAATGCATTCCATATTTTCTTAGTGTCTGAGTTAAATAATTGCTCAGCGGTTACGGGTTTGTTTTCCATATCTTATTCTTTCTAATTTTTAAATAAGGAATTTAAAAAACGGTTAATGCGATTAATTGAAATTTCAAAAAAACAATTTGAAATTATTTTTTTACTGAACAAAATTCAATGTAAATTAACTTTATTCCGTAATTTCTACTTATAACTTAAATAATTTGAAGGAATATCTGAATAATCCGAGAGATAGATTATAAAACATATTCATTACAAATTGAAAAATTGAGAAGATTAAAAAAACAATGTTTCTGTGTTCATAAAAAATTAATTTATCTGGAATGCAGTGCGATCCGGTTTCCTTCACTGTCTTCGAATTCAGCCACAAAACCCAGATCTCCGACCGCTGTTTTCGGATAAAGAATTTTACTTCCGTTTTGCTTAGCTTTCATTAATGTCATTTCAATATCATCTGTATGAAAGTACACTAATGTTCCCGAATGTGACGGAATATAAATTTCTCCTTTTGCAAGAGCTCCGCTGATGCCTCCGCTATTTTCATAAAATGGAAAAAGCGCCATTTCATTTTCGTCAATACTGGTTTTAGTAAATTCAAAACCTAACACAGCTCTGTAAAACTTCATTGCTCTGTCAACATCTGTTACAGGGATTTCAAAAAAGACAACAGGGTTTGTAAGATTGTTCATATAATATTTAAATTTATTATTAGTATAATTTAAAAGTCAGAAAAATTCAGATACTTTTACATTTTTAAATCCGGTATAGAAAAATTCAAATATCTCTTTCATCTGTTTCAGTATGTATGATCTCAATGACTTTTCCTTCAGAAGAAATTTTTAATCCCGTCAATCCGAAACCATAAGCCGCGCCGGTATCAATATTCCAGGAATTAGATTTCGTGTTATATAATGATTTAACATTTTTCAAAGGTACATGACCATGTATCTGTAATTTTCCAATATTTTTAAGTTCGCCTCTGTTCCATAGAACACTCTTCCTGTTTCTTTCTTCAAATGGATCTGCGGTATCTGAAATTCCTGCATGAGTTATTAACAAATTTTCATTTTCAAATTTGAGTGGCATTAAATTAAAAAATTCAACTGTTGTTTTTAAATTAATATTATTCAATGTGAAATTCATAATTGTCTTATCACCTCCCTGATCAGTCCAGTTATCATTCTTCCCGAGATCAAAATAATCCGTGAATTCAGCTTCGTGATTGCCTTTAAGAAATGTTGAGTTACTGTGATCACTCAAAATTTTAATACACTCTTTTACAACAAGCGCACTGTTTTTCCCCCTGTCAATAAGATCTCCAACACTTATTAAATATTCTTCTTTTCTGCTCCAATGCTTTAACATTTCAATAAATGTATAATGGCATCCATGTATGTCCCCGATTACAAAAAGAACCATAAAAGTTTTGTAAATTTTTAGAATGAAAAATAAACTTAAACCGAAATCAACCTACCTTATTGATGAAATAATTTCAATGTAGTTTAACAATAGATTTTTTTTATGTTAAATTAATTTTTAAACTGTAATTTATTTCTTAAAATCCGGATCAAACATCTTTTGCAGAAAAACTACCTTTTTTATTTAAAAGGTGTTATTTAATTTTGTATAAATAAATGGAAACGAATTTAAGTTACTCACCTGAATACTTAATATAATATGAGCTCAGAAAGTTTAATCTTATTTTTTATCGTTGCAATTGTCATGGTCGGAGGAGGAATTATATTTTCATTTATTATCGCACCGTCTTCCAAAAATCTCGTCAAAGAAGAAACCTATGAATGCGGGATACCCACTCAAGGCGCATCCTGGCTGCAGTTTAAAGTCGGTTATTATTTATTCGCAATTTTATTTCTCATATTTGACGTTGAAACAATTTTTATGGTTCCATGGGCAGTCGTAATGCGTGAAGTTGGTATGACAGCTTTCATTGAAATTTTAATTTTCCTTTTCATTGTAACTCTTGGTTTGATTTATGCATGGAAGAAAGGAGCTTTAATTTGGGATTAGATAATTTAAAAGATATTGAAGTAAAAGACGACAATAAATCTCTCGGTAATTTTCCCGGAACTGTTACTCCCACTCAAGGCGGAAATATTATAGTAACAACCATTGACGGCATTATAAACTGGTCGAGAGCGAATTCACTCTGGCCGCTTGTTTTTGGTACAAGCTGCTGCGCCATTGAAATGATGGCAACCGGTGCTTCACGTCATGACTGGTCAAGATTCGGAACTGAAGTTGCCCGCGCAACTCCCCGGCAGGCAGACTTAATTGTGATTGCCGGAACAATTGTAAATAAAATGGCTCCTGTTCTGAAACGTCTTTACGATCAGATGGCTGATCCGAAATATGTAATTGCGATGGGTGCATGCGCTACTTCCGGAGGACCGTTTTATTATAATTCTTATTCAGTTGTAAAAGGCGCTGATCATATTATACCGGTGGATGTTTATGTTCCCGGATGTCCTCCCCGACCCGAAGCATTATTGTACGGGATATTACAGCTTCAGGAAAAAATTAAGAAACAATCTATACTTGTAAAAGATGATAAACTTAAAGATTATAAGGATGAAGGTATATCTGAAAAATGACAAATGAAGAATTAAAAAATAAAATCATTTCAGTTTTCCCGGAAGCGGAGTATACAGAAGAAGGAACACAATACCTTAATGTAATTTCAAACCCTGATAAATTCAGATCACTCGCCGAATTTCTAAGAAATAATGATGAAATGTCATTTGATTTTTTATTTTGTCTGACAGGAGTTGACTGGGTTACAAATTTAATGGTGATCTACCATCTTGAATCTACAAAAAATAAACACACTATAGTTTTAAAAGTAAAAATAACAGACAGAGAAAATCCTGCCGTCGAAACAGTTTCCGATATATGGAGAACCGCTGAATTTCATGAACGGGAAGTGTTTGATCTCTTCGGTGTGAAATTCATAAATCATCCTGATCTTCGAAGATTATTGCTGGAAGATGACTGGATCGGTTATCCTTTAAGAAAAGATTATAAAGATGAGGCTAATATAGTCGAATTATAAAATGCTGAATACACTTACTGATACTGAAAAAAATAGTTTAACATCACAGCAAGAGACCCAGGAATATTTCGTTAATATGGGTCCTCAGCATCCTTCCACTCACGGAGTATTGCGGTTACTGCTTACACTCGACGGAGAAATAATCAGGAAAGTCGAACCGCATATCGGATACATTCACAGATCAATTGAAAAAATGTGTGAAAAAGATTCCTATCAACAGATAGTTCATCTGACTGACAGAATGGATTATCTTTCCTGCAACATTAACAATGAAGCGGTTTGTCTTGCCGTGGAAAACGGTCTCCAGCTTGAAATTCCTGACAGGGTGAAAGTTATAAGAACTATAGTTTCCGAACTGACACGCCTTTCCTCGCATCAGCTTTGGTGGGGAGTTATGGGAATGGATCTTGGTGCAATAACTTCTTTTCTTTATGGTTTCCGTTACCGTGAAATGATCACAGATATTTTTGAGGAAACCTGCGGAGCTAGGCTGACAATGAATTATAATGTCCCGGGTGGTCTGATGTTTGACATACATCCAAATTTTCAAAAAAGAACAAAAGATTTTATTACATATTTTAAAAAGAAATTACCCGAATACGATGAACTTCTCTCCGGTAATGTAATTTTTTTAGAAAGAACAAAGGGCATCGGATATTTATCAAGAGAAGATGCGATCTCATACGGGGTTACTGGACCTTCTGCAAGAGCTTCAGGTTTTTCTTGTGATGTAAGGAAGAAATTTCCTTACAGCGCTTATGATAAAGTTGACTTCAAAGAGATTATTTATACCGAAGGCGATTCACTGGCAAGATATAAAGCCCGCATTGATGAAATGTGGGAATCAATGCATATTATTGAGCAGCTTATTGACAATATTCCTGAAGGTGAGATCAAAGCAAAAACAAAAGCCGTGATCAAACTGCCTCCCGGTGAATATTATCAGAGAGTGGAAACAGCACGCGGCGATTTCGGTGTATTTATTATCAGTGATAATAAAAAATCTCCATACAGAGTGAAATTCAGATCACCCGGTTTTTCAAATTTATCTGCTCTCGATACAATGGCAAGAGGCTGCAAAATTGCGGATCTTGTTGCAATGATGTCAACTCTGGATCTTGTAATTCCGGATATTGATAGGTAACAAATTAATTTTATCTTTTAATAAATACATCAGCGGGGAATATGAAAATAACAGAGAATACCACCAAGTCACAAAGGCAAAAAGAATTTTACTTTGTATTTTAACCTTTTTAAACTTAGTGTCTTTGTGTCTTCGTGGTAAAAATATAAAGTAAAAATTTTTTTTTACTAAAATTTTCCAAGCCCTGCCTGGGGAATTTAAAATAGTTTAGTTTATGAATTTCAGCATATACGATTTTTCAGGTTTTATAAATTCAATTCACGAATGGCTTAAGGAAATTTTTCCTGTCGCTGTTGCTGATATTATAGGAATGGCAATAATCGGAGTTTGCTTTCTGATTTTTATTGCACTGATCGGATTATCTCTTGTTTACATCGAAAGAAAAGTCTGCGCATTCTTTCAGCAACGGCTCGGTCCGATGAGAGTTGGATTCTGGGGAACTGCTCAGACTGTTGCCGATATCATCAAGCTACTTTTCAAAGAAACATTAATGACAAAATATTCAGATAAATTTTTATTTAATCTGGCTGTCTTTGTCGTGATCATTGCCCCGATAATGGCACTTGCAGCGATCCCCTTTGCAAAAGGTCTTCAGGCAATGGATTTTGATATTGGTCTTTTTTATATAACTGCCGTTTCTTCAATCGGTGTAACAGGCATTCTTCTCGCCGGATGGTCAAGCAACAACAAATATTCACTTATCGGAGCAATGAGAAGCGGAGCTCAGATAGTTAGTTATGAACTCTCCGTTGTGCTTTCATTACTGACAATAATTATTCTTACCGGAAGTCTTCAACTTTCCGAAATTGTCGCAAGTCAGCAGGACGGCTGGTGGATATTCAAAGGAAATATTCCTGCAGTAATTGCATTTATAATTTTCATTGTCGCAAGTACTGCTGAGTCAAACAGAGGTCCTTTTGATATTGCTGAAGCTGAATCTGAGATCACCGCCGGTTTTCATACTGAATACTCCGGTATTAAATTTGCATTTTTCTTTCTCGCCGAATACATAAATCTTTTTATAATTGCAGGTGTTGGAACTACTGTTTTCTTTGGCGGCTGGATGCCTTTGCATATCGGTAATATTGAATTTTTTAACAACGCAATGGATGTGATTCCTCCCGTTGTGTGGTTTTTCGGAAAAGCTGGTGCGTTGATCTTTCTTATTATGTGGTTCAAATGGACTTTCCCGAGACTCAGAATTGATCAGATGCTTACGCTCGAATGGAAGTATTTACTTCCGATAAATCTTGTAAATATTTTACTGATGTCGCTGGTGGCTTTGAATGGCTGGCATTTTTAAATTTTATATTTATTTTAACTTTTGTTTTTACTGTTTTCTAAATTATGTTAAAAGGTATTTCAAAATATTTCTCTGAAATTTATCATGCAGTAAGGTCTTTACTTACAGGCATGAAAATTACCGGTTATTACTTTTTCCATCCAAAGGAAATTGTTACACAGCAGTATCCTGAGAACAGAGATACCCTGAAAATGTTTGATCAGTTCAGAGGTGAAGTCGTTTTAATTCATGATGAAAATAACGAACATAAATGCACAGGCTGCTCAGCTTGCGAGCTTGCCTGCCCAAACGGAACAATTGAAATTATTAGCGATAAAGTTCTTGATCCTGAAACAGGCAAGCAGAAAAAAGTCATAGATAAATTTGTTTATCATCTGCAGATGTGTACTTTCTGTAATTTGTGCATTCCTGCCTGCCCTACTGATGCGATTAAAATGGCTCAGACTTATGAACATGCGGTATTCGACCGTTCAGAATTAACAAAAGTTTTAAACAGACCCGGCTCTAAAATTATGGCGGGGATTAAAGAATAAATAAATGGAACAAATAGTTTTTTACATATTGTCATCGATGATCCTGATATTTTCAGTTCTTACTGTTACAAGCAGAAAGATCCTGAGAGCTGCTGTATATCTGCTCTTTGTTCTTCTCGGATCAGCGGGTTTATTCTTTATGCTTAATTTTTATTTTCTTGCCGCCGTTCAGCTTACTGTTTATGCCGGCGGAATAATTGTGCTGATTATTTTTTCCATTATGCTGACAAGTATGGTAAATGATAAACTTGAATCAGTCGGTATTAAGAAAAGAATATTTTCTTTCATCGCTGTCGCTGCCGGTGCTGTTATATGTATTTTAACAATTTTGAATACTAAATTTCCTCCGGTTTCTGAAATTGAAAATGATGGTAGTGTTAGAAACATAGGCTTGCGGCTTTTAAGTACAGGTGAAAACGGCTATGCGCTGCCATTTGAAGTTATAAGTATTCTTCTTCTTGCTGCCATGGTAGGCGCAATTATTATTGCAAGAAGAGAAAAAGTAAATTAATATAAAATTATTCATAAAATGATAGAAGGTATTGGAATAGAATATTTCATAATAATGGGAACGCTTTTATTTTTTATAGGCGTTTACGGTTTTCTTACAAGAAAAAACCTGATAACTATTCTGATGTCCACAGAGTTAATTTTAAATTCTGTTAACATAAATTTTGTCGCATTCAATAAATATCTCTACCCGCAGCAGCTGGAAGGACAGTTCTTTGCTTTATTTGTAATTGCAATTGCTGCTACGGAAGTTGCTGTCGCAATCTCAATTATCATAAGTCTTTACAGAAAGATAAAAACAATTGATGTTGAGAAAGTAAATGAAATGAAGTTCTGATAATAAAAAATATTTTGATATCTAATTTTAATATCTAATAAGAATTTTAAGATGATAAGCTTTAGTTATACAATTATTATTCCACTGATACTTTTTGCTTCTTTTCTCCTGATCGGTCTTGCGGGAGGCAGAATGAAGCCGATTATTTCAGGTATTTTAGGAACGATCAGTGTTTTTATTGCAACAGTTCTTTCTTATGTAACAGCATATTTTTATTTTTTTGAACAGGAAAAAACTTTTGATGCATACACCAGAGTAATTCCTTACAGTACTCTGTGGATTAAGTTTACGGATACTTTGTATATTGACATGGGAATTCTTCTTGATCCCCTTTCGGTAATGATGCTGATAGTAATATCCACTGTCTCTCTGATGGTTCATATTTACAGTCTCGGATATATGAAAGGTGACAGCGGCTTTTCAAGATATTATTCCTTTCTTTCCCTGTTTACTTTTTCAATGATAGCTCTTGTGATCTCAACAAATATTTTCCAGACGTATATTTTCTGGGAACTTGTCGGTGCTTCATCATATCTGCTTATTGGATATTTTTATCAGAAGCCCGAAGCAGTTGCAGCTTCAAAAAAAGCATTTATAATTACACGTTTTGCTGATCTCGGTTTTCTACTTGGAATTTTATTGCTTTCGAATTTAACCGGTACATTTGATTTTATAAATCTGACAAATTCTAACGGTCCCGGAATTTTAGAAGGTTTCACTGCGCCATTTCTCGGATTATCATTAATGACCTGGGCTTTGATCCTTATATTTATAGGGTGTTCGGGAAAATCTGCAATGTTCCCGCTTCATATCTGGCTTCCGGATGCAATGGAAGGTCCTACTCCTGTTTCCGCTCTCATACATGCTGCGACAATGGTTGTAGCTGGTGTCTTTCTTATTGCAAGACTTTTCCCTCTGTATTTTTTATATGCTCCGGGTGTTCTTGAACTAATTGCTTATGTCGGGGCTTTTACTTCTCTGTTTGCAGCAGTGATTGCATGCACTCAAACTGATATTAAAAGGATACTTGCATTCTCAACTATTTCACAGATCGGTTTAATGATGCTTGCACTTGGTGTTTCTCAGTTTAACGGAGAACGCGGACTTGGTTATATGTCTTCTATGTTTCATCTTTTCAATCATGCAATGTTTAAAGCTTTGCTGTTTCTGGGTGCAGGCTCGATCATTCATGCTGTGCATAATATGGGCGGGTTGAGAAAATATATGCCTGTTACTCATATAACTTTTTTAATTGCCTGTCTTGCAATTGCCGGTATTCCTCCATTCTCCGGATTTTTCAGCAAAGATGAAATTTTAGTTGCTGTTTCGGAAAGCAATAACTTTCTTTTTATCGTCATGATGATCATTTCCTGTCTGACTGCCTTTTATATGTTCCGTCTTTATTTTGTTGTGTTCTGGAATAATGATAATAATTATTCTGATAAACCTCATGAATCCCCTGCTGTAATGCTGCTTCCGCTCATCATACTTGCGGTCGCATCTGTGTTTACAGGATTCATTCCTTTCAGTCAGTTTGTTACTTCTGATGAAATTCCTTTTGCAACACATGTTCACTGGAATATTGCGCTGCCTGCCATCGGAGTTGCTTTCGCGGGAATTATCACAGCATTCGTTTTTTATAAAAAAGAATCCGCACTTCCTCAGAATATTTCAGATTCCCTGGGAGGATTTTACCGAACTGTTTACAGGAAATTTTATATAGATGAAATTTACATTTTCATTACTAAGAAAGTAATTTTTAATCTGATCTCCGCGCCGATTGCGTGGTTTGACAGACATGTTATAGATAATACTATGAACGGTATCGCCCGAGTGACAAATTTTGTTTCCGAAGAAATAAAGGGATTTCAATCCGGACAGTTACAGCAATATGCTTATGTAATGGTTTCCGGCATGATAATAATTGTAGCTCTGGCTTTATATATTTTGAATAAATAGTGAATTTTTTTTAAATCCGTATGGATATCTTAACCTTACTTATCGTTGTTCCGCTGCTGACTGTGATCGCAATTCTTTTCTGTAAAGATTATAAACAGATCAGAATTGTTTCCGCTGTCGGAATGGGCATTCAGCTTGTTCAGACCATTAATCTTATCTTTGCATATTTGGCAGAAAGAAAGACCGGTAATATTGATGATATGCTTTTTAAAGTTGATCATGTTTGGTTCAAATCTCTTAATATTCATTACTCAGTTGGTGTTGATGGGATCTCGGTTGCTATGATCGCTTTAACCGGTATTGTTATTTTCACCGGTGTACTGACTTCCTGGAAGGTAGATTTTCTTCCGAAAGAGTTTTTTATTTCGCTAATAGTTTTATCCACAGGTGTTTTCGGATTTTTCATTTCGCTGGATCTTTTTACAATGTTTCTATTCTTTGAACTTGCTGTTATCCCGATGTATCTTCTGATCGGTATCTGGGGAAGCGGTCCGAAAGAATATGCAGCGATGAAACTGACGCTAATGCTTATGGGAGCATCTGCTGTCTTACTTGTCGGTATTCTCGGCATTTATGCAAACTCCGGTTCTCCTCTGACTTTCAACATTATTGAAATTTCAAAAATAACAATTCCCATCGAAGCTCAGAGAATATTTTTCCCGATGGTGTTCATCGGCTTCGGAGTTCTCGGTGCTCTCTTTCCGTTTCATACCTGGTCGCCGGACGGTCACTCTTCCGCTCCGACAGCAGTGTCAATGCTTCATGCCGGTGTACTGATGAAAATGGGTGGATACGGATGTTTGCGTGTCGCAATGTTTCTGATGCCTGAAGCTGCTAATGAAATGGGATGGATTTTTATAATTCTCACATCTTTCAGTGTTGTCTATGGAGCTTTCGGCGCAATTGTTCAGAAAGATCTGAAATATATAAATGCATACTCTTCCGTGAGTCATTGCGGACTTGTATTATTTGCAATTTTAATGAGTAATAAAATTTCCATGAATGGCGCTGTTCTTCAGATGATCTCACACGGACTTATGACTGCTTTGTTCTTCGCTTTGATCGGCATGATCTATGAACGAACACACACCCGTGATATCAGAACAATGGGCGGTCTGATGAAAGTAATGCCATTCCTCGCTGTCTGTTATATGATAGCAGGATTTGCTTCACTGGGTTTGCCGGGATTCAGCGGCTTTGTTGCAGAGATGAATGTATTTGTGGGAGCGTTTCAGCATACAGATACTTTTCACAGAGTAGCTTCAATTGTAGTTGTATCTTCAATTGTAATTACGGCTGTTTATATTTTAAGAGTTGTCGGTACTTTGCTGTTGGGAAAACTGAGTAATGAAGAATACACTGTCATTAAAGATGCTGTATGGTTTGAAAAAGTTGTCACTGTAATTCTCATTGCTGTCATTGCTGCCATTGGAATTGCGCCGTTATGGCTGTCTGAATTTATCAGAACAAGTCTTAATCCGATTATTCATAAACTAAGTATGCTGAATTAACATGAATACAGAATCCATTTTAATGATGAGACATGAATTTATTTTAATTGCAGTTGCAGTTGTTGCATTGATTTGCGAAATAGCATTCAGTAATAAGAATAAAGATAAGATAATTCCTGTAACAATTTTTTTGTTTTTTGTAAATACTATAGTCG
>DAIPYE010000098.1:0-2491 GCA_036782915.1 Bacteroidota bacterium
AGTTAGTTTAGTCTTTAACGGTATTAATAATTTGAAATCAGGATTCTTCAGTATCGTCGGTACAAATACCCTGCAGGTGTATGGTAATGTAACTGCAATTACACCTTCTGATGCTTCTTCCATAACATATAATATGACCACTGCGCAAACACAGGAAGCCGGTGGAAATCTGAAGTTTAATCCAAATGGTGTATGGGCAATACCTACTGGTGATGTTAATCAAGACGGAACTATAGATGCATTTGACCTTGCTTCAGTTGAAAATGATCTTGATTGTGCTACACCTGGTTGTGCCAGCGGATATCCGACTGATCTGAATTGTGACGGTGATTTTGTTGATGCATTTGATCTTTCAGTTGCAGAAAACAATCAGGGGTTAATTTCTACTCCTCCTGTTCCAAACTACGGAACAAGTAAAAATCCTGTTACAGTAAAACCCGGAATACTTAAATAATGTGATCTTGCAATAATGTTTTAAACAGTTAGTTTAATAAATAAAGCCCGTGTAATTAATTTTACACGGGTTTTTTTTGGAAATTAAAAAGCAATGATATCTCTCTCAGAATGCATATTAACTTTGTCAATTATTAATTAATTTGAAATATTCAATTTATAACAAACATGAATTTTTTTTATTATTCTGTTAGAAACTATTAGAAATAGTTGCTTTTGTATCAAATAAAGCAGCATGCTATTATAATGCAAAAAAAATAACATAGGTTTTCAATAATTTATTGTCAATTTTCCAAAAATTTTTTTAAACTAAAAATACATTATGAATTTAAAAATATGGACTCTAACTTTGTTTGGCGTAGTAATGGGATTAGCCTATGTTTATGGATTTACTCAGGGATTTGAATGGTTGCTTTGGATATTGGTTGTACTGATTTGCGGGGCAGTGATCGCAAAAGCAGCAGACAGTCAGATATTTGTAAAAGGAGTTGTTGTCGGATTATTCATCGGAATATTTTGCGCAGTTATACAATCTGTAATGTTTAATACTTATCTTTTAAACAATAAGAATTCTCTGGACGGATTTAAGCAAATCCCTGTTTCGATGGAACCTCAGTATGTGCTTTTGTTTGCTGGTCCATTTATGGGAATTTTCATCGGTTTGGTAATCGGATTAATAGCATTTCTGATTGATAAAATCACAGGAAAAAAAATTCATTAAACATTTCATGACAAATAAGAGCAGTATAAATATTCCCGATAAACTGAATGAAGTAAGTTCTATAAACATAGCATTGCTTATAGACGGAGATAATGCTCAGCCTGATCTGCTTAAATTTATTCTGGCAGAAGCAGGAAGATACGGAAAAGTAACTATCAGAAGAATTTACGGAGACTGGACGATCAATAACATGAAAGGCTGGAAAGATCAGATTAACAGTTATGCAATCAGACCTATGCAGCAATTTTCCTATACTAAAGGTAAAAATTCTACTGACAGTGCAATGATAATTGACGCTATGGATATTCTGAATAAAAAACTGGTTGACGGATTTTGTCTTGTATCGAGTGACAGTGATTATGCCGGAATTGCAAACAGGATAAGAGAAGAGGGAGTTTTTGTAATGGGTATTGGCCGGGCAAATACTCCTGAAGCATTTCAGAAAGCATGTGAAATTTTCATTTATACAGAAAATCTAAATCCTGATGATATTGTCAAAGATCTGTCAAAAGCAAAAGCACTTACAAAGACTAAACCAAAACTTAAGCGAACTGTTAAGACAGTAAAGAAAAAAACTGAAATTGTTCCTGAGCCGGAGGATTTAAAAACAGAAGAAATATTAAATCCGAAAGATGATGTAAAAAGCGTTACAGAAATTAAAAGTAAAATCACTAAAACACCTCTCGACAAGTCTATAATTGACAAAGCATTTGAAATGGCTGTAATGGATGATGATCTTGCTTATCTGAGTGGAATTGGAATTCAGCTGAGAAGGCTCGATCCAAGTTTTGATCCCAGAACATATGGCTTTTACTCTTTAACAGGCTTGTTTAAGTCATTATCGACTGAGTATGAATTTATTTACAAAAGTAAGAATTCACCTCCCTGCATAAGAAAGAAACCGAAAACTCAGGGTTGAATTAAACAGAGCAGTTTGTGGAAATATATATTTTTTTACTGGAATAGCTTTGAAGTATCAAAGTAATTTTCTCTGGCAGGAAAAGTCATCCTACCTTTTTAATATAAGAATAATCCCAATCAAATTTAAAGATCCTTTGGCTAATGCTGAATAATTATTATACAATTGTGTCTGTATCCAGATATTTAAATGAGTGTTTTACCGGATATTTTATTTTAGATATATTTTCACAGGAAAAGAATAAGCTTCTTTTTGAAATAAAAAAAGAAGTTTCAGATGCTGATTCTGAAATACTTGAATTCTCAGTAGACAGAAATAGAAACTACCTGATTTGTAAAACTTTTTTTTCAAAAGCGAAGAAAAATTATGCTGATATCTTTACAGAAGTTTATGGCGGG
>DAIPYE010000098.1:2501-12328 GCA_036782915.1 Bacteroidota bacterium
ATGACAGAGCAATAATTTTCAGACTGGAAAATGATACTGAAATGATATTTACATTTTTTACGAATAAAGCAAACTGTTATGTTGTGAAAAATTCTGTTGTCGTTAATTCATTTAAAAACAAAGAAGAGTATTCCGGTAAAAAAATAAGCGATGTTATTTCTTTGAAAACCGGGGATAAGATAAGAGCTCAGGCAGAGGGATATATTAAAGATCTTTTAAAAATGAATTACAGAAAAGCGGGAGAAATTTATTTAGAAGAAATTATTCACAGACTGAGCATAAGTACAGATGAAGTAATAAATGAGAGTATGTTTGATTTGTTGAAAAACCAGATCGATGAAATATTGATTCTGCTTGAAAATCCTGAATTTATTTTATACAGGAAAGAAGATGATGCTCTGGTATCCCTTATTAAGTTACATCATATTTCCGGTTACGAAAAAGTAAATTATGAAAATGTAAATCATCTTTTGCAGGAATACTTAAAATTCAGATTCAGACATGAAAAAATTGACAGTTACAAAGCAACAAAGCTAAAAGAATATTCAAATAAAATATCTCATATTGAAAAAAAAGTAAGCGGAATTGAAAATCAGTTATTGCATTGCGAAAACTCTGATAAACTGAGAAAAATGGGTGAAGTAATTATTCAGAATTCCTATAAGATAAAAAAAGGTATTAAGTTTTTTAATTATGAAGGCTCGGGTGAAATTTCAGAAAAAATTAAACTTAAAGAAAGTCTTTCTCCCGTTGAAAATGCAAATGCTTATTTCGAGAAATATAAAAAACAAAAAGCATCCGTTGATCTGCTTAAACTAAAATTAAAAAATCTTGAAGCGGAAAAGCAAAAATTAAAATCAGAATTTGAAGGAATCAAAGAATTGCAGGACATTAAAAAAATATTGAAAGAAGAAAAAAAATCAGCAGTAAGCAGGAATGATGAAACATCCAGATTCAGGAAGTTTAAAGTAAAAGAGAGTTATGAAGTTTGGGTAGGCAAGGACAGCGTCAGCAATGATCTGTTAACTACTAAATATTCATCTCAGAATGATCTGTGGTTTCATGTTCGGGGAGCAAGCGGTTCTCATACAGTTTTGAAACTGGATAATAAAAAGGAGATTGCTCCAAAAGAAGTGATCTATGCCGCAGCATCCATTGCAGCTTATTACAGCAAGGCAAGAAATTCTTCTTCTGTACCTGTCGCATATTGCGAGAAAAAATATGTTAAAAAGAAAAAGGGTTTTAAAGCAGGAAGTGTGATCATGGAAAGAGAAAAAGTAATTTTTGTAAAGCCTTCATTACCTGAAGAAAAATAAATATTTATAAGCTGTCTTCACGTAGCATATTTCTTTCAAGTTCATAAAGCTTGTCCTCAATTCTTTTCTTGTTCTCAGACCCACCTCTTATAAGAATTTTATATGCTTCAAAAGCTTCTTTGTAATTCCCCTGATCTGCATAAATGTCTGCCAGTGTTTCAGTTACAATTTTGATCTTACTTAATATGTCATTTGATTCCGTATTAACCTGAGGTTTGTAATTAACCGGTGTCATACTTTTTAGAGGACCCTTTCTTTTTTCAAAATGAAATGATTCAAACTGATTTCTGAAATCATTAAAGTCATTATCATTCGCAATTTCTTTATTACCCTCTGATTCAAAAATATTATTCAGAGTAAAGCCTAAAAATAAATTTTCCTGATGATGAAATTGTTTTTCAAATGATTTAAAATCAATTTTCACCTTTAATTCCTTTGTGTAATATATTTTCTCCTGGCCGGAGATGGTTTTTATATTGTTAATGTTGGATTCAAATTTATCCAGCAAATTTTTATTTGTTAATTTAAATTTGATTTCTTTGAACAGAATTTCCGCTTCATTCAGATATTCAGCTTTAAGAAATGCTTTAAGTAATATTATTTTGGCAGTCAGATATTCAGGAAATATTTCAATTCCGGTTTTACAGACTGAGATACATTCTTCGTACATCTCGTTCATATAAAGTAAATTCGCATACCTTATGAAAATAGGCGAGAGGAAATTTTTATCAAGTTTTGATTTTTCTTCAAATATGTATTTATTATCTCTGTACAAATTATTCTGTTTTTAATACAAGTTTTTGAGAATTCGCTCTGTTAGAAATTATTACCTGTCTGATAGATAATACTGAAACAATAGTAAAACCTCCGCAAAACATTAACTGAAAGGGGATTGCAGCAACCTGAGCTGTTGCAAACGCAATTACAACGCCTACAAAACAATATACTGCCAGAAATGCTTCTATATAAGTTGTGAATGATAATTTTTTGTTTACATATTTCTTGCCTTCCCAGGAATCCTTTTTATCCATTATCTGATATTTAGGAGTCCGGACAAATTCACTTTTCTTATCAAGCAAACCTTCAAAGACCGCTTTAGTATTGTTAACTGAAAAACCCATACTTCCCGCCAAAAAAACAGGGAAGTAAATAATTCTTTTCTGCCAGTCTGAGTAAACATCTTTTTGGGAATACAGATAAAATATAAATGAGCTGATGAAAGCAAAAATAAACAAAGACATAAATTTAAAAACAGTTTCATACTGACCTGTTAGTTTGATCAGCATTACAGGCAAATTTAATATTGCTGCCATTAATATAAAAGGATAGGCAAGATTGCTGTACAAATGAATAAATGATTGAAATTTTAATTTCAGTGACATATCGGATCTTAAAACTTTCGGATATACTTTTTTAGCAGTTTCGATAGCTCCCTTTGTCCATCTGAACTGCTGGGATTTTAATGCTCCGATATCAGAAGGAAGTTCTGCCGGAGAAGTAAAATTAACAAGATATCTGAATTTCCAGCCTTTCATCTGCGCCCTGTAGGACAGATCCAGATCTTCTGTCAGAGTATCTGCTTCCCAGTTCCCTGCATCAAAAATACACTGCTTTCTCCAGATGCCTCCCGTTCCGTTAAAATTTATAAAGAAGCCTGCTCTGTTTCTTACAGCTTGCTCTATAACAAAATGTCCGTCGAGTGCTACTGCCTGAGTCTTTGTCATTAGAGAGTATTCACGGTTTAAATGTTCCCATCTTGTTTGTACAAGACCTAACTTTTCATCTTTAAAAAAATATGGAATTGTTCTCTTTAAAAATTTTTTTCTCGGAATAAAATCTGCATCAAATACTGCAACGAATTCTCCTTTCGCTGTTTCAAGCCCGATCTTAAGAGCACCCGCTTTATAGCCTTCGCGGTTTGTTCTGTGAATATGTGAAATATCGAAACCCTGAGCCAGATATTTTTGAATATGGCTTTCAATAATTTTTGTAGATTCGTCAGTGGAATCATCAAGTATCTGA
This sequence comes from Bacteroidota bacterium, assembly GCA_036782915.1. GTDB lineage: Bacteria > Bacteroidota > Ignavibacteria > Tepidaquicellales > Tepidaquicellaceae > JAEUSI01. The sequence continues at coordinate 5,840 of DAIPYE010000098.1, forward strand.
ATCTCAAGTTTATCTTTGGGGTAATCCAGTCTAATGACGGAATCTATTAATCTGGTAATTACATATTGTTCATTATAAAGCGGGATCTGAATAGTGACAACAGGGTATTCATTCATAAAAAGATCTTCCTCACTTAAATCTTCTGTTCTCATATTAAAAGTTTTAAAGTAATAGTATATCATATTAAATCCGTGTGATCCAAAAAAGAAAAGTATTGTAAGAGAAATTATGTATGCTGAAAGGGTAATACTTTCAATTGTCATATCTCAGAATTATATTTTAGTTAAATAAATTATTTCAATTACCAGTTAGAAGTAAGATCTATAAGTATATCTTCAGAAATTTTTTCAACGGCTATATCCAGTCCTGCTGCTCTCTCCGATGTTGATGTCCCGGATGAATTATATTCGCCGTAGTCCTCGATCACTTTTTCCCAGATCAGTTTTTGCTTTTTCAGATTTTCAAATACTACGTTTACACTTATTACAACCTTTCTTTTTGTAACATTCTCTCCGGAAGCAATAACTAAAGCTTCATCTCTGACTCCTATTACTGTGCATTTCAGAATTGCATCGGATTTATTCTTATCTGCAATTCTAAAAGTATTATCTGAAATTACTCTTGTCTTCAGTCTTTGTGTAAGTTTATCTGCGAGTGTCGGGTCAGAAAATCCGCTTACATCAATAAACTGAGGAATCGCAATTGTATTTATTCCTTCAGGAGGATTATTTCCCCTGAATCCATATGCTCCGCAACTTAATCCTGCAAGGCAAATACATAACAGAAGTAATGAATTAAATACTCTTACCATTTCTCTTTGATGATATTGTAGTTCTTTATTTTTCTGTAAATATTTCTGGGAGATTGTTTCAATATATCTGAGACCCTCTCTACATTCCAGTTATAATGATCAAGTAAATAGATCAATACCTCCTTTTCGATCTCATCCATCGTCATGCCGGTAAGTTTTTCCCGGGGTATTGCAAAATATTCCCTGTCAGATTCAACATCAGAATTTTTTACTTTGAAATTATTTCCGTTCTTTGTAAGGATTTCCTTTATGTCAATTATGTCAGATTTTAATTCAACAAGTGCTCTGAATAAAAAATCCATTTCATTGTTCTCTCTTGATTTATTGAATATCATAGGCAGTGAATTATTTGAAATATCCGTATCATTTCTCAGATATTTCTTCACGTCGTTCAAATGTAATTTCTTTCCGGGATTTAATACAATAATACTTTCACAGAAATTTTTAAGTTCTCTTGCATTTCCGGGCCAGTTATAATTCAATACAAAATCCAAAGCATCTTCATCTATCCCCTGAAAAATAATATTATTTGATTTACAATAACTTTCAATAAAAAAATCAAATAACAATTTAATATCTGATTTTCTTTCGCGAAGTGGTGGAATGAAAATGTTAATAGACCTGAGTCTGTAATAAAGATCATCTCTGAAATTTTTATTCAGAACTTCCTCATGAAGATCTTTATTTGTTGCGGCAATTATCCGCACGTCAACTTTTATAGTTCTGTTCCCTCCGACACGCATAAACTCGCCTGTTTCAAGAACTCTCAGAAACTTTACCTGTGTTGCAAGCGGCATATCTCCAATCTCATCTAAAAAAATTGTTCCTGAATCCGCAAGTTCGAAGTAACCTTTTCTGTCATCTATCGCACCGGTAAAAGATCCCTTCTGATGACCGAATAATTCGCTTTCAATTATTCCCTCAGGAATGGCTCCGCAATTTACTACTATTAACGGATTATTATTCCTTTTGCTTAAATGATGAATAGAATTTGCAACAACTTCTTTTCCGACACCGCTTTCACCGGTGATCAATATACTGACATCAGTTGGAGCTACCTGTTTTATAGTTTCGTTAATTTCTTTTATCTGAATAGAATCTCCGAGAAGCTGAAATGACATCTGCAGTTATTTTTTATTAAATATAACATTATGAAGGTGTTTATTAAAGTTAATCTGTAATCAGATTTTAATATGAAATAAGATAAGAATTAAATTAATAAAAATTGAAACGGATTTTTTGACGATTTGAACTTCTCTTATATGAAATAAGCTTCAATATTCATAAAATTTAATCGATTTCATTTTCAAATGTATATTAATATATTTGCTTTCATTTATGGCAAAAAATAAAGCAAAAAAAAGTTCTTCTCTGACTGTGGATCAAATCAGATCTTCATCTTCATTGAACAAAAATGTTGTCAGTTTTGATAATAACAGATTTATTGAAAAATTTTTCTGGCTGATTATTCCTGTTCTTACTGCCATTTATTATCTCAGCAGTAAATATTCGGTTGGATTTTATCAGGATGATGAGATCGGACAATATGTAAATATGATAAGATTCTGGTCAGATCCGTTCGCGATTCTTGGAAATTCACCAAAGCCCGGATATAAAATATTCATGGTGATCCCGGCTATGTTCGGATATGAAACTGTATTATTGGCAAATGCTTTTATTGCTTCACTGTCAGTGTATTTTACATACATCCTGCTTAAAGTTTATAAAATAAATTATGCCTTTTTCGGTGCATTACTTCTATCACTTCAGCCATTATTTTTTGATCTTTCATTCAGATCATACTCTGAGATATTTACAGCGCTTTTGATAATTATTGTTTTGATTTTATACAAAAAAGAACTTTATGTTTGGACAGGTTTGATCTGCGGATACATATTCACGGTGAGACAGGAGATAGCTTTATTGATAATTATTTTTTCAATTATCTTTTTCAAAAAAAAGAATTATGCTGCGATAGCTGCTCTAGCAGTATTTCCTCTCATTTATGATATACTTGGTTATTTTAAAACCGGAGATTTATTATTTGTAATTACAGAAATGCAGTCTCTTGGTCAGTATTCATATAAGTCTATGGGGATGTTTCATTATTTCAATGTTTACATTTTCATTGTCGGACCTGTTACATTACTGTTATTTATGTTCGGATTCTTGGGATTTATTTCTGATACAAAACAATTCAGGGAATATCTGAAGCAGTATGGAATTTTTTATCTGGTTTTTTCCACAATATTTGCGGTACAGGTTATGACTATGTTCAATGACGGAGCGAATCCGGGAAACTGGAGATATCTTCTGCATATTTCACCGGTAGCTTCTGTATTTGCAACGATCGGACTGAATAATTTAACCAAACCGGGCTTTAAAAATACTGCATATATATTAACAGGAATATTAGCTTTTCTTACTTTAGTGTTCTTTTCAAAAACTACTGACGGATTCAGAATGTTGGATGTCAGTGAGTATTCCAAGTTTTTTGTTATAGTTGTAGCTTTTTTACTGATAGCGGTTATTAAAAAAGAACCAGTTACAGATTATCTCAATAAGTTGTCAGTTACTCTGTTAATTCTCTCTGCCGTTTATTTATCAATGAGTTTCAATCCTAAAAAATTATCAGCAGAAAATATACTCTTAAAACAGACAACTGAATTTTTGAAAACAATCGATTTAAAAGGAAAGGATCTTTATTATAATCATACTTTTATTCCATTTTATACAGATGATTATTACAGGGAGTCTCCTGATAATTTTAAAAGACTGATATCGGAAAATTTAAAAGAATCGAAACCGGGGTCAATAATTATCTGGGATTCTCATTACAGTTACAGACCAAATGACATGAAAAATGATGTAAAGATCGAAGATCTTAAAAATAACCCGGATTTTAAACTGCTGAAAAATATAAATTCAACTGACGGCAGATTTACAATATTTGTATTTGAAAGGATAAATTAAAAATATGAAAAAGCTGAATAAAAACTGCATTGTCTATGGCGGCGGGGGATTTATAGGTTCACATTTATGCGAAGAGCTTTTGAATAAAGGATACGATGTAACATTGTTTGATAAAAAAAGTTTTTCAAGAGATAATATTGAGCATATTGAAGATAAAATTAAGATAATTGAAGGAGATTTTAATAATGAGATAGATATTAAAAATTCTTTAAAAGGGATGAACTATGTTTTTCATCTTGTTAGCTCTACACTTCCTGCTTCGTCAAATGAAAATATGGTTTATGATGTAGAGTCAAATTTAATTTCCTCAATAAAACTTTTTAAATTATGTCTGAATGTAAAGATCAATAAACTTGTATTTCTTTCTTCAGGCGGAACAGTCTATGGAATTCCCGATATAATACCCGTCAAGGAATTATATTTTTCCAACCCGATTTGCTCTTACGGTATTGTAAAAAGAACTATTGAAGAATATCTTTTTCTGTTCAGTAAAATTTCCGGATTAAATTATAATGTTTTCCGGCTTGCCAATCCATATGGAGAAAAACAAAACCCACATGCGGCTCAGGGAGCAGTTGCAGTGTTCATAAATAAAGCAATTAATAATGAGACCATAGAAATATGGGGAGACGGAGAAGTTGTAAGGGATTATATTTATATTAAAGATGCAGTTTCAGCTCTTACTGCTTCGATAATAACTAATTCCCGGGAATCTGTTTTTAATCTCAGTTCCGGTAAGGGATATTCTCTGAATCAGATAATTGACATCATAAAGAAAGTTTCAGGAAAGGAAGTGAAAATAAAATACAAAAGTGCAAGAAACATAGATGTCCCGGTTAGTGTGCTGGATAATGAGCTTTTAAAGAAAACATTTAACTGGAAACCTGAAATTGATATTGAAGAAGGAATCAATAAAACTTATCATTATTTATTAAATCAAAATGTTTAATGTCAGATAATTCAAATATTTCATTATCCGTTTTTTTCCCGGCATATTATGACGAGAAAAACATAGATAAAGTAGTGGATTCAGCCGTAAAAGTACTGGAAGAATTAAAGCTTAAAGATTATGAAGTAATTATTATTGAAGACGGAAGTCCTGATAAAACCGGTGAAGTAGCCGACATGCTTGCAGAGAAGTATGCGAAAGTCAGAGTAATTCATCATAAAAAGAATATGGGATACGGAGCAACTCTTAAAGACGGATTTTTAAGCGCTAAGCTGGATTATGTTTTTTATACGGATGGTGATAATCAGTTCGATCTTGAAGAATTAAAAAAGTTTGTTGCATTAATTCCATTCTCTGATATTATAGTCGGTTACAGAAAGCGTAAACAATATTCACTTTACAGAAAGTTTACATCTCTTAGCTATAATTATCTTCTGAAACTTATATTCGGAATTCATTACTGGGATATTGACTGTGCATTTAAATTATTTAAATCAGATCTCTTCAAAAAGATAAACATAGATTCTGTTGATGCATTTATAGATGCTGAAATAATGTTAAAAGCGAACTTGCTGGATTATACTGTAACTGAGTTAGGAGTATTGCATTTACCCAGAGTAGACGGAGTTTCAACAGGAGCAAGACCGTCGGTAATTTTAAGAACTATAAATGAAGTTTTTCAATACAGGAAAGAATATTCCAGGGAAATGAATAAAAAACTTAAGAAGTCTTAACTCCTTTCACATAGTACTGACCACCCAAAGGTATTTTACCCATCCGGTTTTCCAGAGGTCTGAGAAATTTTAACTGAGAAGGGAAAAAAAGTGAATATTCCTTTTGCGGTGTTTTCAATCCGGATTCTTTCATTAAATTTATTGTTTCTTTCATATTCAGTAAAATTGCGTCCGTATCCCAAGGACAGGTATTTACGATGTGCCGGGTAACCGGATTATAAGGATTGTGCTCAAAAATATATACAGCTCCGTCTTCTTTAAGCATATTGTATATACCGCTGAAAGCATCTTTTCTTAATTCAGGTTTTATATGATGAAACACGCATGAAACAAAGATCATGTCAAACTTACCTTTTTTATCTGTGATTTCCTTTTCATTCAGTAAAAATATATTAACAGTAGGATTTTCTCTCCTTGCAATTTCTAAACTCTTTATGGATATATCAGCAGCATAAATTTCTGCTTCCGGAAAAAATTGTGTTATATGTTTAAGATTCCTTCCTATACCGCAGCCGAATTCCAGAATACTCTTCGGACTGAAACCAACAGTATCTTTCACCAGCTTTATTTTATACTTTGCAAAATAACTGTTCTCTTCACCGAAAAAATCCAGCTGATCTGCAAGAAGTTCTTCATATTGCTTTGCAAATTCATCAAAATTTACTTTCTCAATTTCTGTTTTTTTATTTATCATTATTTTATTAAATTTTTTAATCCAGTTTAATGTACTTCAGACGCAGGGAGTTTCCGATTACTGTTACTACATCGCTGAATGCCATCAGCATTGCAGCCATTACAGGACTTATTATTATTCCGTAAGGGGCAAAGATACCTGCCGCAAATGGAATTGCAACAGCATTATAAAAAAATGCCCAGAAGAAATTCTGCTTAATAATGCTGACTGTTTTTTCTGATATCTTTAATGCCTTAAGTAAATTTCTGAGATTATCTTTTACTAAAATTATATCAGCGGAATCAATTGCAATTTCCTGACCGCTTCCTATTGCAATTCCGACATTTGC
>DAIPYE010000099.1:0-4992 GCA_036782915.1 Bacteroidota bacterium
GCTGATGTTTTAAATTCTCTCATATCAAATATTAATTCATGAGCAACTCTTCCGTTCTTACCTGAATACAAGGTTTTATATGAATCTTTTAATTTTTCTTTAATATAATTTGCATTCAGTATTGCAATCTCAGTTGCTTTTCTCAGACCATCATCACCCATCATTTTTATGTATGCATAAGAAATAATTAATATACTTGGACTTCCCCATGGTGCTGCTGAAACTGCAGTAATTGATTTTTCACCGCCAACTTTAATAACAGTATGTGAAGGCAGGAACGGTATTAAATGTTCTGCAACTCCTATCGGACCCATTCCAGGTCCGCCGCCGCCGTGAGGAATGCAAAATGTCTTATGCAGATTCAAATGACAAACATCTGCGCCGATCATTGCGGGACTAGTCAAACCGACCTGCGCATTCATATTCGCTCCGTCCATATAAACCTGCCCGCCGTTCTCATGAATTATTTTACAGATCTCCTGAATTGTTTCTTCATAAATCCCGTGTGTGGCCGGATATGTCACCATGAACGCAGCTAAATCTTCTTTATGCAGCTCCGCTTTCTTTTTAAGATCCACTACCTCGATATTTCCTGAAGCATCACTGCTCACAACTACTACCTTCATTCCCGCCATTACTGCGCTGGCAGGATTTGTTCCGTGAGCTGAAGCCGGAATCAGACAGACTTTTCTGTGTGTATCTCCCCTGCTCAGATGATATTCGCGGATTACCATTAATCCTGCGTATTCTCCCTGCGCACCGGAATTCGGCTGAAGTGACATTCCCGGAAATCCTGTGATGGCTGACAGATCCTTGGAAAGTTCGTCAATAATAATTTCATAACCAACAGCCTGATCGAGCGGAGCAAAAGGATGAATTTCACCGAACTCAGTCCATGTCAATCCTGCCATTTCGGAAGTTGCATTTAATTTCATTGTGCATGAACCTAGAGGAATCATGGAAGTTGTAAGAGAAAGATCTTTGTTTTCAAGACCTTTTAAATATCTCAGCATTTCAGTTTCAGAATGTTTAGTATGAAATACAGGATGAAGAAGGAAATTACTTTTTCTGTCAAACTCTTCAGGATAATTTATCTTAACACTGTTTTTAATATTCTCAATGTTTATCTCTTTTTTATTTCCGAGCTTTGCAAACAAATTTAATATTTCCTGAATATCTTCAATCTCTGTAATTTCACTTAATGAAATTCCAACTGCTTTTTCAAAATATCTGAAGTTTATTTTATTTTCTTCCGAAATCTTTTTAATATCTGCTAACTTACTTTTCTCAATTTCAATTTTTATTGTATCAAAATAATTTGAATTTAATTGTTTATATCCGAGCTGATTCAATCCTTCGGAAAGAAGTTTTGCAAGCAAATGTATTTTTTCGGCAATAGCTTTTAATCCTTCGGGACCGTGATAAACTGCATACATACCCGCAGCAACAGCCAGCAAAACCTGCGCTGTGCAGATGTTACTTGTTGCTTTTTCTCTTTTAATATGCTGCTCACGTGTCTGCAAAGCCATTCTGTATGCCCGATTACCGTTCACATCAACCGAAACTCCGATTATTCTTCCGGGGATCTGTCTTTTATATTTATCCTTCGTAGCAAAATATGCTGCATGCGGTCCGCCATATCCCATCGGAACTCCAAGTCTCTGAGTCGAACCAACAACACAGTCAGCTCCGAATTCTCCCGGAGGTGTCAGCAAGGTAAGACTGAGTATATCAGCTGCGACAATTGTATATATATCCTTGCTGCGAGCTTCCTCAAAAAACTCTTTGTAATTATAAATTTCTCCGTCACCTGATGGATACTGAACGATCACTGCAAATATATCATCTGTCAGCTCAGCTTTTCTGTGATCACCGACAATTACATTTATACCAAGCGGATTAGCTCTCGTCTTGACAACTTCAATTGTCTGCGGAAAACATTCTTCGGAAATAAATATTGAAGGGGAATTTTTCTTATTAGCGCTTCTCGAATGATAAAACATAAGCATAGCCTCTGCAGCAGCAGTTCCCTCGTCCAGCAAAGAAGCATTTGCAATATCCATTGCTGTCAGATCAATTATCATTGTCTGAAAATTCAGCAAAGCTTCAAGCCTTCCCTGTGAAATTTCCGCCTGATAAGGAGTGTACTGAGTGTACCAGCCCGGATTCTCTAAAATATTTCTTAAAATAACCTGCGGAACAATGGTAGGATAATAACCCATCCCAATGTATGATTTGTATATCTTATTCTTTTCTGCTATAGCTTTAAGATTCTGTAGAAATTTATATTCGCTGACCGCTTTTTCAAGTCCTGTTTCCTTTGTCAGTCTGATCTGTTGCGGAATTGTTTCATCGATAAGCAGATCAAGTGTAGCTGCCCCTGTAACTTCAAGCATCTCCTTGATTTGATTTTCATCAGGACCAATATGCCTGTTGACAAACTTATCATAATTCTGGAAATTAGTCATAAATAGTATGAGATTATTTGTTTGGTTTGATTTAGTAAGTGCAATATAGAACTTTTAAAATGCAAACTAAATTCCAATCCGGGGTATATTTTGAAGAAAAACTATCGAAAATAATTTTAGATTGTTTTTTTGTGAGGTTTGTAGTTCTATCCTGACATTTTGCGTAGTTCCCGTTCACCTCGCTAAGCGGGCTTCGCGTTTGATCCTTATCATCTTTACCCTTCAATGGCAGAAGTCGTTTAACTCTTTTATCTAAGCAGTTTTTCTGCAATCAGCTTATATGAGTTTTTTCTTTCTTCATGATTTGAAGTTATATTAACAAGAGTCAGTTCGTGCAACGCATATTTCTTTGATAGTTCTCCAAGCTTTTCAGCGACAGTATCAGCATCACCGATCACAGCATTTTTTCTTCTGTATTCAATAACCATTTTTTCCTCGAAAGAAAAATTGTAATCAATTGCTGTTTTTTCATCCGGAAAACAAATATTTTTTCCCTTCAGAAATGTCTGAGCAAGCCAGTATTCAGAACATTTAGCCATTCTCAGGGCATCTGATTCTGTTTCGCCGCATATCACAAAAAGCGCAAGGTTCAGATAAGGTTCTTTTAAAAATAACGAAGGTTTAAAATTCTGATAATATATCTGAAAGCACTGAAGCATCTGTTCGTCATTTATAAAACTTCCAAAAGTATATCTCAATCCGTTTTCAGCAGCAAAATGCGCGCTGTCGGGACTTGTTCCAAGTATCCAGATCTCCGGAACATTATCTCCTGAAGGAACTGCCGTTAGTGCTGTATTTTTGGGAGCATTATTAAGATATGTAAGAAGTTCCTTTGTTTTTGTAAATGCATCTTCTTTTGGAGTTCTTAAAACTTTAATAATATTAGCATCGCCTCCGGGCGCTCTTCCAATACCAAGATCAATTCTGCCGGGAAAAATACTTTCAAGCAGATTGAATTGTTCAGCGATCTTAAATGGACTGTAATGACTGATCAGAACTCCCCCCGAACCGACTCTTATATTATTTGTTTTGGAAGCAATAACAGGAATAAGAATTTCTGGACTTGCAGAAGCGAATGATTTAGTATTGTGATGCTCTGCAACCCAGTATCTGAGATAACCGAGTTCATCAGCAAGTTTTGCCAGTTCGATTGTATGATTAATTGCATCAACTGGTGTTAAACCGCTAATGACAGGAGACTGATCTAGAATATTAAGTTTCATAAAATTCCGGAATAAATTTCAGGGAGTTGTAAAAAATATTTATATTTGAAATGAAATTAAAAGAAAGGTTAACTAATGCAGGATCAGACATAAAAATTCTTAATTCCGTTTTTTCTGAAGTCTGAACTTTTGAGAAACATTTTTATGCCGAGTGCCTGAATAAATAAATTAATTGCAGTAGCATAAACTACAACGATCTGCCTGATTGCCTGAAATTCAAGTCCTTCAACCGTATCCATCTTAGGACCTTTAAAGAGTATATAAACATAATAAAGTAATATAAAAAAAAACACAATATTCGTTAAAACCAGCTTCCGCATTTTATGATTTCTCAGCTGAAGAATAATTATCAAAAAAGTCCAGCAAAGCAACGCTACAAATGTTCCTTTTACAAAAAGCATATGATAATCCAGGAATTTATTCCATGGAGTAATGGCAATTCCCATAAATCCTATTCCTGTAATGATCATAAATATTTTACTGATAAATCCAATACTTCTGAATTTATGCACATCAGTATCAATGGCTCTCCAGATCCGGGAAAAATAGATTAGTGAAATTCCGATTCCGCTTAAAGCAGTAATAAATAAAATATTTGAAAGAGCATTTGACTTTCCTGAATAAGTTATTGTAGATCCGAGATCACTGAAGAAATTCTGAAAGAAATCATATTGAACGGAAACCCTGTCAAATTTTGTCCCTCCGGGATAAGCTATCATTGCCAGACCGGTCAACGCTATGAATACAAATGACATCAGCATTACCAGTTTACAGCTTCTTATTAAACTTTTATACATAAATAGTTTTGCACTTTAAAAGAATGCATTTACATTTGGGCAATGTTATCCTTAAAGATTTTCCTTAATTTTTTTTTAAATTTTGTTTTTGAATTTACGGATCTGATTCTCAATTTCCTCTTTTAATTTTTCCGCTTCATCTGAAGTTTTATCTGTCAGATTCTCATTCATCAATGCAGTTTTTTCTTTAACAAGACTTAATATTTTTCCTGCTTCATCCAGTATCGATCTTGACTTTTCTTCAGCGTCTTTTACCATGTTTTCAGATTTAACTCTTGCGGCAAGCAAATAATCATTCGCGCTGTCGAGCATATCGTTTTCAAAGAAATTATCTTCATGCCCGGGCTGACTGTCATGCTTTTTAAATTTAATTAAAACTGAAACAGCAACTCCTGCGACAATTCCAGCAAACAATCCGGTGAGTAGTTTAATATTCAATTTTTATAAAAAAATAGTTTAAAATTTTTATGGAAGAAAAACAACACATGAAATTACTGTAGTCCA
>DAIPYE010000099.1:5002-12312 GCA_036782915.1 Bacteroidota bacterium
CCGTTCTTATCTCCTTCGGCTGACTGCGTAATATTAAATGTTTTAATGATCTTTCCGCTTTGTTTATACACATTTTCTCTTTCATTCCATGCAGTTTCTGAATCAAATTCAATACCAAGTGTTGTTGCCAGCATAGTGGCAGCAAGATCTTCTGCATATTCCCCGGCAACTTTCTCCGGTTCTCCAAACGGATGATGCTCGGAAATATATCCGTATTGATTGTCGTCAGCCGGTAATGCAACTCCTATTGAAGAAGCAATAAGCCGGTTAGGCTCGTTGGTAAAGTTTCTTGCCATTACACAGAAAGTTATCTGTCCCGGCTCCAGTAATGCAGTTCCCTGTTCTACTGAGATTCTTTTGCATCCGCTTGGAAAAATACTTGAAACTGAAACTATATTACATTTCTCAATTCCAGCTCCTCTTAATGCAAGCTCGAAAGACTGAAGATAATCTTTATGTCTTCCGACTCCTTTTGTAAAAAATAATTTTGATGGTTTAAACAATTTTATTTCTCCGCTTTATTTGTTTATAAAAAAAATATTATTTTAAAATTTTCAGATATTTTAGTTTCCCGACTTTAAGGATCATGTCATTTTCTATTTCAGTTACAAAATTTATATCAGTGATCTTATTCCCGTTAATGCTTACTGCGCCTTGTTCTATCATTCTTCTTGAATTACTGTTTGAATCAGTGAGTTTTGTAAAGGTCAGAAGTTCGGTCAGTTTCATTTTGTCTTCCGAAATTTTCATCTCCGGCAGATCTTCAGGAACTTGTTTTTTGGAAAAAACATTGTCAAATTCCTCAATAGCTTTATCCGCAGTTGCTTCATCATAATAAATTCTTACCAGTTCATGCCCCAGTCTTCGCTTTATGTCTCTTGGATTTACTTCATCATTCTCGAGATCAGATTTGATTTTAAGTAGCTCTTCCCTTTTAAGTTTTGTGCAAAGTAAAAAATATTTATAAATTATGGTATCGGGTATGCTCATGGTTTTTCCAAAAATATTTTTCGGCTCGTCCGTAATCCCAATAGCATTATTAAGAGACTTACTCATTTTCTCAATTCCGTCAGTGCCTTCAAGCAAAGGCATTGTGATCACAACCTGTTGCTCCTTTCCAAATTTTTTCTGCATGTCTCTGCCGACAAGATTATTGAACTTCTGATCTGTTCCTCCTAATTCAACATCAGCATCTATTGCATAAGAATCATAACCCTGCATCAGCGGATACAATAATTCATGCATCGAAACATCTGTCTGCTCTTTTAACCTGTTGGTAAAATCATCTCTTTCCAGTATTCTCTGAACAGTGAATTTTCCCATAATATTTATAAGATCTCTTAACCCAATTTTGCTTAACCAGTCTGAATTATAAAGAATTTTAGCTTTTGAAAGGTCAAGAATTTTACCCGCCTTAAGAAAATAAGACTCTCCATATTCCTTTGTTTCTTCATAAGTCAGTTGAGGTCGCGTCTTCTTTTTACCGGATGGATCGCCGATCATAGCAGTATAGTCGCCGACTATCAGTATCGCTGTATGTCCAAGATCCTGAAACTGCCGTAATTTATTTAATACTACCGAATGTCCAATATGAAGATCTGGCCTGGAAGGATCGCAGCCCAGTTTAATGATCAGAGGTTTGTTCTCTTTTATGGATCTCTTTAATTTAGTTATCAGTTCATCTTCAGGTATTATTTCTACTGTACCGTCTCTGATGACATCCATTTGTTCATTTACATTTGCAAACATTATATCCTGTTTAAGTTCCTTTCTACTTCGCGTTTTTTAATGGATTCTCTTTTATCGTATAGCTTTTTGCCTTTGGCAATTCCAATTTCTATTTTTATTCTTGAACCTTTGAAATATATTTTTAACGGCACCAGAGTAAGACCTTTTTCCTGCAATTCCTGTTTTATCTTTCGGATTTCCCTTTTATTTAAAAGTAACTTTCTGTTTCTTAATGGGTCGTGATTATTTATGTTTCCGAATTTATACTCGTTTATGTTTGCATTGATAAGCCAGATTTCATCATTTGTGACTCTGCCGTAAGCATCCTGAATATTCACTTTTGCTTCACGCAGTGATTTTACTTCAGTACCAAAGAGAACCATCCCAGCTTCATATTTACTAAGAATAGCGTATTCAAAATTAGCTTTACGGTTTGTTGCAATTATTTTAATTTTATCTGTATCAGACATTTTAACAGTCGCAAATTATTTATAAAATAAAGTAAAATCAATTTATATAACAATAAAAATTATGAAAATACAGCAGTTTACTTTAAATCCTTTCAGCATGAATTGTTACATTTATTATGATGAAACTTCAAAAGATGCAGTTTTAATTGATCCGGGAGCATTCTCTCAATCTGAAAAAGATATGCTTCTGAATTTTATAAAAGATAATGAGCTTAATATCCTCTTTATAATTAACACTCACGGCCATATGGATCATATTCTCGGAAATAAATTTGCTAAAGATGCATTTAATGTTCCGGTATATATGCATAAGGATGATGAATTTCTGATCGAAAATGTTAACGAACAGGCAAGGTTTTTTGGTCTTGATTTCCCTGCTCCCCCGCCGGTGGATGTTTTTATAACAGAAGAAACTGATTTGAAGATCGGGAATTCTTCCTTGAAATTTATTCACACTCCGGGACATTCTCCTGGAAGTGTTTGTATAATTGACGATAAAAACAAAACCGTTTTTTGCGGAGATGTTGTGTTTAAAAATTCGATCGGGAGAACTGATTTACAGGGCGGCGATCTGAAAATACTTCTTGATTCGATAAAAAATAAATTATTTAAAATCTGCAAAGATGATTATAAACTTTATCCGGGTCACATGGAAATTACAACTGTCGGTTCAGAAAGAAAAACAAATCCGTTTATCAAGCCAAACCGTTAAATTACATTTCACAGTTTCCGGTTTACTCTAACACAAGTGCAAATTTTTCAGCGATTCCCTTTATCTCGCTTTCAATAGTTGAATTATAAAATGTTGAAGGCATAATAAATCTCAGTAAATAAGTATAATTTGCTCCGTCAATAATTTTAGTTCTGTAAAAATATATTACTTCTGTGAATTCCGTATCCTTGTATCTCGCAGTTTTTCCGTCATAATTTCCTGAATCGAAATCTGTATAATCACCGTCAATTTTAGGAATATTTAGTGTCAGGTCTTTTTCAAGTGTGTAAACAAAATCGTTCAGATTTTTTACTTCACTGACCTTAAATGCAAGAAGCATAATCCCCATTTTTCCGTCTTTACGGTCAAAGGAATATGAAATTGCATCATTCTTTGGTGTTTCTTCTGCATTCTTTTGATTCCATCCCGAAGGCAGGGAAAATTTGAATTTGTAGTTTACGTCATTTATTTCAATATCACTCTGCGCTGAAAGAGAAAAGCTATAAAATAAAATTGAAATAAATGTAATTACTGTTAATGCTGTTTTATTCATTTTTTTGGGTTCTTTATTTTTGGTTTCTTTGAAAAATTATTTAAAAAAATTAATATTTACTGAAGTTTTGCTTTCATCTGCTGATACCTGTCTGTAAACAATCCTTCTGTAGGAACAGGTTTCGGTTTTATCTTATTTAATTTTGTATTTACGTTTTTAATTCTGTCTTCCGGTAACGGATGTGTTGCAAGTAAACCTTCCAGATCACTGGGAGTTGTACCGGCTTTTTTTTGCTCGGCTCTGATCTTATCAAAAAAGAATGAAATTGCCCCGGGATAATATTGTGTCCCGGTCAGATATTTTATGGAATAATTATCAGCTTCTTCTTCATCTGCGCGGCTGTTTGCCAAAAATCCAAGTCCGACAAACAAGTTTGCAGCAATCTCTCCAAGCTGGTTTGGGTTGCTTCCAAGTACAAGTCCCAGAATCACGCTTACTCCGTAATATGATGTAAGTCTCTGCGTCATGTGTCTTCTTTCTGCATGCGCAATTTCATGACCAATAACTCCGGTCAGAGCAGCTTCATTGTCAAGAAATTTTATTAAACCGGTATAAACATATATGTATCCGCCGGATATACAAAATGCATTTACTGTGCTGTCATCATCAATGATCTGAAACTGATAAGGAAATACATTTTTATAATTTATGTCTTTTGAATTTTCAAGTACATATCTTCCTAATCCGCTTACATAATCCTTTACATCCTGATGACCCTGTAAAATCGGAAATTGCTTGCTGTCTTCTTTTACCTGCTGATTCAATTCACCTCCCATTTTTACGTCATCTTCCACTGAAAATATATTTGCGCTGCAGCTGTATAATAATGAAAGTGATATTAAAGACAGAAGAAAAATTGCAGATACGGTCTTTGCGGAATTTATTTTCTGAAATATACTTAGTTTAATATTCTTTAACATTCTTTTGTTATAAATTAAATATACTAAATCTCAATATATAGTTATAAATTCCAATTTATTCAAAATTCTTACAGATTTAAAAGAAATTAAATATAACATTTCCAATTTGATCCTATTTACCGATGAATTTTGCTTTTCTTTTTTCCAGAAATGCTGCAATTCCCTCTTTGAAATCTGCTGTATTTCCCGCAATGTCCTGATTTGAACTTTCAGTTTCCAGTATTTCATCCAATGAAGTTTCAAATGACCTGTTTAAAATGTTTTTTATCATTCCGATAGCTTTTGTCGGTCTTGACGCAAAATTCTTCGCAGTGATCATTGCAGATTTCATCAGTAAATTGTTATTCGAAACAAGTTTGTTTATTAGTCCAATTTCCTTTGCTTCTGTTGCTGTGATTCTTTCTCCGGTTGCGCACATTTCAAATGCTTTCGCATATCCGACCAATCTCGGCAAAAAGAAACTGGAGCCGCTGTCAGGAACAAGTCCGATATTTATAAAAACTTCCGTCAGAGTTGAGCTTTCGGAAGCGATTCTGTATTCGCAGGCAAGAGCAAGGGAAATTCCCGCTCCGGCAGCAACTCCGTTAATTGCACATATCACAGGTTTTGGCAGACATGCAATTTTTTTTATCAATGGATTATATCTTTTGTCTATCGCTTCTTTGAATGTAAGTTTCTTTTCGTTAAAATCCTTAAGATCCTGACCTGAGCAAAATGCTTTTCCAGCGCCTGTCAAGATCACACAGCGAACATTTTCATCTGTTTCCGCTTTTGTAAAAGCATCTGTAAGTTCGGACAGCATTTCTTCATTACAGGCATTGTAAACTTCAGGGCGGTTCAATGTTAATATTAATACATTTTCTTTTAGCTCAGATAAAATTGAATTGTACATTTTATAATTAATTTATTTTGTCAAAAATAACCATTCTTAAAATAAAAATAAGTATAAATTCCAATTTTAAAGGATGAAATCTCCTTTTTCCGGACAAAATTTTCAATTAAATAATTTTACAAATATTCTTTGCATAATATAAAAATGTGAATTGGAATATGAGAAATTCTGCAAAACATTATTCACCTTAACATTACTGTATATAGATCCCGTGATTCCAATTCCTAGATTATAATATTTACCGGAAGGCGTGGACTGAAGTTTAACAGGTCTGACCATGTAATAATTTAAACCGCTTTTAACTTTATTATCTGTATAAGAATTTGCAGTGAGCATATCATCTGTTAACTTTTCGTAAAAACCGTATAAACTGTCAGATCGATAAACATAGTATCCAATTACATCAGGATCCGGCGAATTAACCCAGTTAAGCTCAGCGGAATTTTCCTTTGAATCATTAACTTCAAGATTTGAAGGCGGTTTAATATAATCTGAACGAAGTGAAGGATCACCCATCAATGCTGCATGAACTCCGCCGTTGCCAACTACAACTTCAGTATTGTATAAAGGTTTATCATTGACATCATTATTATACAAAGGCGGATAATTGTTTTGTGAAATTAATGCTGAGTAACCTATATTCTCTCCCAGAGCCATGTGATGGAAAAACCAGTTAGGTCTTGCAGCCCAGCAGCTTGTAAGTGCGGGAGGATTTGAGCATAACATTCCGCGCATAAAATTGTCAGTAGTATTCCAGTCGCCGAAACCGCTTCCAAAAAACATTGTAAAAATACTGTTGTTTGGATTTTTTGCAAGATCGGATGTAGATCCAATATGATTACAGGATGTAAATGTGCCGCCTCCGCAGCCATAAACCCATTGATAAGAGTTATTTGCCATTGCGGGAATAGTATGATAATATCCTACAACAGTTATACTGTCTTTACTTACAAGAGGCGGAAAATTCCGCCATCCGTTTGCCGGAAAAGCTTCCTTGCCTCTGATTCCGAAACCGTTACCAAATCCGTCATATATCAATCCTTTACGGTTAACAAATAATGAATCCATTTTATATAAATGAGCTTTTCGCAGATAATTTTTCATTAACTGAATTTCACCTGATGAAAATGAAGGCATATCAAATAAATCTACACGACCGATCTGAATTTGAGAAGGTGAAGGAATCCAGCTCTGATCCCATTTTCCGTCTCCCGGAATATTCCTGTTTGCCGCATAAGGAGAATTTGAATTATTTACAATTGAATCTGTCCATTCAGAATCCATACACGCATAAAACAGATCTGCAGGCCACGCACCGCCAAGATCTTTATGTCCGTCCGGAGCGATATTTCCGCTGTATGGAACGGCAATATGTCCTAAAATAAAAATCGCTTTCACATTGTCGTTTTTGTGATAGTCATTCAATATAATTGCTTTTACATCTTTATCCGTCATTTTCCCGGGAATATTATGTCGTATGATCTGCCATCCGTCACCACTTAAATCATTCATTAATGTGTTAATCTCTGCAGAGCAGGAATCTCTATTATGTACAGCAGAGAGATCTATTCCGGAATAAATAAAACCGGTTGAAATAAAAGATGAACCCCGGGCTTCAATTTTATATTCGTAAGCAAATCCTTTCTGAACATCGGAATCTACATAGTCTGTTGAGCCCGCCGGAAGTGAACCCAAAACTTCTCCCCAGGAAGTTGCAGTTTTTGCTTTTTTATAAATATAGTAAACAGGCGAACCGAATGTTATATTTTTCCAGCTAAGTGTAATTTTTGGAGGAATCTCCTGTACTTTTGCGGATAATTCCACTGCAAAATCCTCTGATGTCTGTGCTCTTCCAAAACAGGGATGCAATAAAAAAATCAACAATGAATATTTTATAAAATAAATATATCTGAATCTCATTTTATTTATTTAAAAGAATTAAATCTATCATTTTCTTTAGGTATTTCCAACTAATTATCATTCTCCAGTATTTCTTTTGTTTCTTTATGCCTGAATTCAAACTGCTTCTCAATCA
>DAIPYE010000100.1:0-7148 GCA_036782915.1 Bacteroidota bacterium
TTCATCCGAAGAGTTTTGCAGCAGTTTTATTTTTTCTGTTTCAATGAAGTTCATAACAACATTCATGTATTTGTAATCGAATTCTAAATTTACAATCTCTGTAATTAACTTTTCAATTTTAACAGCTTCGTGCAGACAATGATCAGCAGTTTCAAAAAATGCTCTTCTCAAACCGCCGACACCAAGTTTTACTCCGCCGAAATAACGAGCTATTATAACAATCACATCTGTCAGATCAAATTTACCGATCGCATCCAGTATCGGCTTACCCGCGCTTCCCGAAGGCTCGCCGTCGTCCGACATCCTGAAATTATTTTGACTTACTCCCGCTCTGAATGCATAAGGATGATGCGCCGCATCGTAATATTCTTTCTTAACTGATTTGATGATTTCCGGGATTTCAGATTGTGAAACGAAAGGAATTGCCTGCCCGATGAATTTAGATTTGCTGATCTTTATTTCCGATAATGTCTTTCTCCCGATTGTAAAATACGAATCTGTCAATGCTTTAAATTTTTTCTTTTCTAACTATAATTATCAACTATTAACAACAAAATATTCACTTTTCGCAAATGTCCATTTTCTAATTGTTAATTGCTAATTACTAACTGCATAGCTACCCAACTGTTAACTGCCTAACTGCCTAACTGCTAACTGCCTAACTGTTAACTGCCTAACTGCTAACTGCCTAACTGCCTATCTGCCAGGCCTCTTCCCCGATAAGCGGCACAAATTTAAAATTCTTAAACCTTTTCATTTTATACTTAGGTTTAACTTTAAATTCAGCTTCATCTGTTTCTGAATTTTCATTTCCGGAATTTTCTGTTTCGTCAATTTCCTTTTTCACAAGTATCAGATCCTGCGAAGCTTCATCCCCCACCGGTATTACCATCAATCCTCCGAATGTCAGCTGCTCAAGTAAATGAGCAGGAATTTTCGGACTTCCCGCTGTCACAATTATTTTATCATAAGGTGCATGATTTTCCCAGCCCATCGTGCCGTCATCACATTTTAAAAATACTTCATATCCGGCAGCTTCTAATTTTTCTTTTGCCGATCTGTAAAGTTCATAAATTCTTTCCACGGAATAAACTTCCGCGCCAAGTTCTTTCAAAACCGCGCTCTGATAGCCTGAGCCTGTCCCGATCTCAAGCACTTTATCTCCCGGCCGGATCTTTAAAAGCTCTGTCATGAATGCAACTGTGTAAGGCTGTGATATTGTCTGACCGGAAATTATTGGAAGTGATGTGTTATCGTATGCAAATCTCCTTAATTCCTCATTCACAAAAATTTCTCTTTTTACCGATCCGATCGCATTTAAAACTTCATCACTTACGATCCCTGCTTTTTTAATTTCTTTGACTAAATCTTTCCTCTTAATTGAATTCAGATCCATTGCACTGCTGTTCAAAATAAATTCAGATAATAAAATTTAGTTTTGATTTCTTTTAATTTTATAATAAAATATTTTTGATTTTAAAAAGACCCGCCTGTGAAAAAATGGCGTTAAGAATTTTAGTTTGAAAGCGTTAAGAAAAATTTTAGAAATTAAAAGTGAAAGAAAACAAACCCATGCCATTAAAATTTTTTAGCTTTCAAACTAAAATTTAGCCAATTGTTTCACCAGCGGGCGACTTTTCTTTGCCTAGCTTTCTTTTGGTCGTTCAAAAGAAAGCGGTGATACACAATAAAGAATTATTTAATGTAAACATTTTGGATGGATGTAAATCCAATTCTATTCCTTATTTTTATCCTTTATATTTTCCTCAAATGTATTGTCAATTTCCAAATCATTCTTTTCAATGATCTTTTCTTTTGGATCCGTAAAATTATTTTCCGATTCATCAAAAATAATTTTAACGGAATTCGCAACAGATGTTTTTCCCATTGCTTTCACAAGCATTTCTTTAAGCTCTTCAGCATTATTACATACCACCAGTTTACCGTCCTCTGCAACCGAGATCACTCTTCTTTCTTCGGAAACAATTATTGCAATGGCATCCGAAACTTCCGTAATTCCTATACCGGCTCTGTGCCTTGTCCCAAGATTTTTATTTCTTATTTTTTCCGGTTCGGATAATGGAAGCAGACACCTTGCAGCTTCGATCTTTCCGTCTTTTAAAATTGTCGCGCCGTCATGTAAGGGAGATTTCGGATTGAAAATGGAAACAAGTATTTCCTTCTTTATTCTTGACTGAATTAATTCACCGTTCTCAATTACATTTTTCAATCCTGAACTTCTTTCAATGACGATCAATGCACCCCATCCTCTGTTTTTCATATCATAACATGCTTCTACAATTTCCTCAACATTCTCGTCCACATTTACCTTTGTAAAAATTCTGGCAACCTTTGTTTTTCCGATCAGAAGCAGAAGTCTTCTTATCTCCGGCTGGAATAAAATTATAAAAGCTATCACCCAGATATCCGTAAGCCGGCTTAGTAACCATCCTGTCGCCTGCATATTCAGCAGTTGCGCGAGAAATGAAAATCCGATTATAAGCACAAGCGCTAAAAAGATCTGAGAAGCAATTGTGCCTTTCATTATTGTGTAAAGCTTGTAAAAAACATAGGTAACAATTATTATGTCCACTATGTCGATCAGCTTTACGGTAAGAAATCCTATTTTGAAAAGTTCCATTGCTTTAGTTATGCGCTATGAATGATTTATTCAGAAATAAATATTTTTCTCTGTATATTTTACAATCCGGAAATAATTTTTTCAGATCTTTTTCTTTTAATAAGTTTACGGATGTTGCAAGCTCTTTTGCTTTGACAATGTCAGTTTGTTTTTTAAACCAGCCGAGATCGAATTTATTTACCAATTTAGTTTTCATATCATCAGAAAGAAATTGAAAAAACGGTAACAGAAAATGCGGCTCTACCGGAAAATAATAATTCGGTGTCTGTATAAAATAATTTTTCCCGACCCTCCGTATCTCTTTTGCTAATTTTTTCTGCTCTTCAAAACTTCTTAAATGTTCTATCATGCTGTTTGAAAATACAAGATCGTATTCTTTATCCTTTATAAATCCCAGATCCCTGACATCTTTTTTTATGAATGAAATGTTTTTAAAACTTTCCGTCATCTGATCTTCAATATTAATAATGTCTATATTAAAATTCTCATCGCCGTTGAATCCCAGACTCTTCCAGTAATAATCACTTCCGCCGATGTCAATTATTTTCAGCGGCTTTTTCAGTTTCGAACAATACTCTTTAAAATATTCAAATCTCTTTTTTCTCTGCTTTGAAGAAACAGAATTTTCATTCGTCTGATTTGCATTATACAGTAAATATTTTCTAAGCATTTGACAATATTAAATTCTGTTTATCTGTCTTTCTAACTTTCTATCTGTCTGACTACAACTCAATAACAATATTCGCATTATAATACAGATCATTAAACTCAATGTCATTTGTTATGTTATCTGAGATTATGTATTGAAATTGTCCGCTGAGAAAGAATTGTCTTATGGGCTGGAATAAAACACCTGCAGAAAAAATATTTCTGTTGATTCTGATCCCGTCAAGAAATCCATTCGTCCGGAGATAAGCATCGCCAAGCCCGAAATTTATATTGCCGCCGTAGTTCGCTGTAATTTTACCGGATGAATCAAGTATAATCCCCGTTCCGGATCTCTGATACTGATATAAAAAATCTAAAGTGATCCTGCTTGTGATATCATAATTTATTTTGAATGCGATTTCATCTGAATTAGGCGGCAACGCATGTCCAAGAGATCTGTTATTATTTGTATAAGTGCTTTTATTTGTTCTGTGCGAATAAACGAACGGATCAAGATGTGTATATTCAAATGCAAAATTCATATTCTTAATGTTAAATGAATTTGTCCATAAAGTCCCAAGCTGCCAGCCGAATTTATTTTCATTAAGAGAATCATCTTCAAATAATGTTCCGAATGTAAGATCATCAATAAGCAGCGATGTCTGAAATGAAAAATTTTTAAAAGGAATTAGCTCAAGATCAATTCCCATCATTGCAT
The DNA here is from genome assembly GCA_036782915.1 of Bacteroidota bacterium. Classification (GTDB taxonomy): domain Bacteria; phylum Bacteroidota; class Ignavibacteria; order Tepidaquicellales; family Tepidaquicellaceae; genus JAEUSI01. Next base: position 4,008 of record DAIPYE010000100.1, read on the forward strand.
TGTTTTCTGTTGTCTGTTCATTTCCGGAGCTGAGATCAGCAGAGGTCAGAAAGCTAACAGGATTCAGATAGGTAAAACTGAACGGCTGATTGCTGATTATCACAGCTTCCCATAAACCTAATTTAAATGCTTCTGAAAAAGTAAGATTCAGATAATGTGTTGCAATATTTTTTGCGGACAAATGTCTGCCGACTGAGTCGCCGTTTATGCTTCCGTAAGTGAATGAATAATTTACAGCTTTGTAATTTATGTCAAGTTTACCGAAATCAAACGGAGTTGTGTTATTGGAAAGATATAAATTGTCAATGTAACTTTTACCCTGATTCAGCCTGATTCTCCCGAATGTCAGACCGAGCCAGTTCGTATTTGTCTGATATCTGAAGTAACCTTCGAACGGACTGAATCTGTTTTTCAGAAAATAATTATTGTAATAATTTTCATAGTTTATGATCGTATCGGGAAGCTCAGAATAACTTAACTCACTGAAATTATATTCTTCTGTACTTTCATTAGAAACGGATAGATAGTATCCGGCATTTTTGAAAACAATTCCGCGCACATTAAAACCAACAATCCCTTTGAACATCGAACTGTTACTGTTTGGAGAAACCGAGTCTCCGTCTGAGCCGTATTGATTTAGCGCTCCGAAAACATTTGAAAAAAAAGTTTTATTCGAATCGGTGTAATAAAAAAGATTCTTCTGCTTTTCATCATTGAAAATATTTTTCAGATTTGATTTACTGAGGACGGAATATCTGTTCTTATTTGTGCTGTACATGTCATATTCAAATTCTATTTCGTAATCCGTGAAAATATTTTTATCGGTTGCATTCAGTTTTTTAAAATCCTCTTTAATTATCAGCAGATACTTTGCGACTTCGCTTCTCGGTAATGGAATATTGGCAGAATTGTATTCCGGGATTATTTTCATCAACTCCATTCGTTTGAGATAATTATAGACAGGATTGCGGACATCTACAAGCTCAACCTGGGAATGCAGAATCCCGGAATTTAAAATTGACACGAAGACAACAATTGACAATAAAAAACTGACGCGGTTGATCAAGAAATAAATATTTTATTAAATTTTAACAAAGTAAATAATTTAAATAAGTAATAAAATGTGTATTCAATTCTTGAAGCCAACAGATGGCAAATGTTTAAAAATATTTCCTGTATAGAAATCTTCCATTTTTTCTTTTTAAATAAATCTTTCCTCAAATTCATTTAAATTGCAGGCTCAGTTTAGTATATTGAAGTCAAATGAATGATAGTAACGGAAATATTGTAAACTCAGATCTGTCTGACAACCGGGATTTTGTAAATGATAAATTTTATCTTGCGAAACTTTCTGAGTTTGAAGGACCGATGGATATACTACTTCACTTTGTCAAAGTTGATGATCTCGATATTTACAACATTCCGATCTCCAAAATCACAAAAGATTTTCTCGATTACCTGAATTTCATGTCAAAGCTTGACATCGAACTTGCTGGCGAGTTTCTTGTGATGGCATCCGAACTAATGAAGATCAAGGCGAGAATGCTTCTTCCCCAGGTGGATGAATCCGGAAATCTTGTCGATGAAGAGGATCCGCGTATGGCGCTTGTCCGAAAGCTTCTTGAATATAAAAGATTCAAGGATATTTCAGAACAAATTGCCGAACTTGAGACAGAGCAGCGCAAAGTAGTTTTCAGAAGTAATTTTGATAATGATCATAAAGAAATTGAAAAGGATTTTGAGATCGATCTGAGTCTGAAGAATGTGACAATATTTAATCTCATTAAAGCATATAAAAAAGTTATTTCAAGTGTCAGGAAAGAAGTTGTTCATCCCATCGAACTCCTGGATATTACTCCGGAAAATCAGCGGGATTTCATTCTGAATCTGATAGATGAAAAAACTGAAGTTGAATTTGATGAAATGATAAAAAGTGTTGAAGAAAAGTTAAGAATAATCTGTATCTTTCTTGCATTGCTTCAGATGGCGCTGGATGGTGTAATAGAAATAGTTTTAATTGACAACAACATGGAAAAATTTATTTTAAAAAGAAGAACTGAAGAGCCCATTGATCAGCACGGAAATTAAAAATATTGTTGAGTCAATGATCTTCGCTTCGGAAGAAGAAATTACTTCAAAGCAGATAAAAGATATAGTTGATAAAAGCGGACTGCGGGTCAGCATTTCTGAAATAGAAGAATCCGTAAATACACTTAACGAAGAATTCAAAATTAACAACAAGCCGTTTGAGATACTCCGCATTGCCGGCGGCTATTCCTTTGCAACAAAAAAAGAATACGGAAGATTTATAGGAAAATTATTCGAAGACAAACAAAGGAAAAAACTTTCGCAGTCAGCGCTGGAGACACTTTCGATAATTGCATACAAGCAACCGATCACAAGATCTGAGATAGAGTTTATCCGCGGAGTGAATGTTGATTACATTGTAAATTCCCTTCTTGAAAAAGATCTGATCACAATTAACGGAAGATCTGAAACACCGGGAAGACCTATTCTTTACGGAACCACTAAAACTTTTTTGAAAGTACTGGGGCTGAATTCACTAGATGATCTTCCAAAGCTGAAAGAAATAAATGAGATCTTAAAGAATCAGGAAATTGAAGGAATCACGGAAGCTGACATAGAATTATTTAATTCCGTTAACAATCCGGAAAACGCAAATGGAATAGAACACGGACATCAGCTTGAATTACTTACTAATGATGAAATTAACAGAGAAGAGAATGCAGATACGGAAAATGAAATTGAAATTACGGAAGAGAATTACAATGAAAATGTGTCTATCGATAAAGACGAACTGGAATTGAACAATATAATCGAAAGCGAAACTGAGGAAAATTTGAATGAAGAGAATATTTTGTCAGAAAATATACTGGAGAATAGTACTGAAGATGAAGTTATAGACAAAGACGAAATTGAGCTGGATAAAGTGATTGAAAGCGAAAAAGAAAAAGAAAATGTAATAAATTCAGATGATAATGTTTCAGAAAGTATGTTTGAAAATAATACCGATGATGAAGTTACTGACAATGATGAAATCGAACCGAACAAAGTAATTGAAAGCGAAATAGAAAATGAAAAAAATTCAAATGATAATTTTTCAGATGTAAAAGACAAGAT
>DAIPYE010000100.1:7158-12306 GCA_036782915.1 Bacteroidota bacterium
AGAATGAAAATGATTTTAAAAATGATAATGGTGATTTTGAAAACGGTCATAAAAACTAAATGGAAAATTTAACACGTCTTAATAAATTCATAGCTGCAAACGGAGTTTCCTCAAGAAGAAAGATCGACGAGCTGATTGTAGAAGGCAGAGTTACAGTTAACAGCAAGACAATAACAGAACTGGGATTTAAGATTGATCCTGAGAATGATAAAATTTCTGTTGACGGTGAACTGATAAGAATAAATACAAAGAAAATTTATATTATCCTGAATAAGCCTGTAGGCGTTATCACTTCAGTTTCAGATGAAAAGAAAAGGACAACTGTCATTGACCTTGTAAAATTAAATCAGAAAATATTCCCGGTCGGGAGACTTGATTACAATACTTCCGGTTTAATACTTCTCACAAATGACGGTGATCTGGCGAATAAGTTAATGAATCCGAAAAGCAAAATTTACAAAACCTATTTTGTTGAGCTTTCAAGACCACTTGAAGAAAAGCACAGATTAAAATTAGCAAGCGGCGTGAAGATAGAAGGAGTAATGACAGCTCCGAGTATCATAAAATTTCCGAAGGCAAATGATTATCTGAGATTATATATTTCAATTCACGAAGGAAGGAACAGACAGATCCATAATATGTTTGAAACTTACGGATACTTTGTGAGAACGCTTCAGAGATTTGAATATGCCGGATTGAAGCTTGGCGGATTGCGTGAAGGCGAATGGAGATATCTGACCGCAGTTGAAGTTGCAGAGCTGAAGAAAATTGTAAAAGACACACCGGCTAATTATGTAAAACCTGCCGGCGAGAGGAAGAGACAATTCAAAAAAGTTGCAAATAAATACAAAAGTCAGGGAGAAGTCAGGGATCGCAAAAGCAGTTTCAGAAAATCTGAAAAGCCTTTTGAGAAAGCTGAAAAGGTACTTGGCTATAATAAAAAACGTGATGAAGACAGAGGTCTAGAACTGGGCTTTAAGAAAAATGATGCGCTGAATGAAAAGAGAAGTTTTAAGAAATTTGATAAGACGGAAAGATTCAGTAATAATGATGACAGGAAAGATTTCAAAAAAGATTACAAGAAATCAGATCGGTTCAATAAAAATGATGATAAAAAAGATTTCAAAAAAGATTTTAAGAAATCAGACAGGTTTGGAAAAAGTGATGATAAGAAAGACTTGAAAAGGGACTTTAAAAGTAAATCAAAAAACTTTACCACAAAGAACGCAAAGAATTCACAAAGATCACTAAGATCAAAAAGATAAATGAATGAAGAAGAATTATCTAATAAAGTAATTGGTCTTGCAATAAAAGTACATAAAGCTTTAGGTCCCGGGTTATTAGAATCCTCGTATAGGGAATGTTTGGCATACGAAATTAGCAAGAGCAATTTAATTTTTGAAAAAGAAAAAGCTATCCCCTTAATATATGAAGAAATTAAACTTGAGTGTGGCTATAGAATAGATATTTTAGTTGAAAACAAATTAGTTCTTGAAATAAAATCTGTAAAAGAATTAAATGAAATTCATCTTCTTCAAACACTTACTTACTTAAAATTAGGTAAATTCAAGTTAGGTTTATTGATTAATTTTAATGTAAAACTTTTAAAAGAAGGGATTAAACGAATAATAAATTAAAATAGGAATATTCTTTGTGTGCTTCGTGAATTCTTTGTGAACTTTGCGGTAAAAAAGAAGTCAGATCAATATGGCAAGAAATTTGAAAAGAGTGATGATAAGAAAGACTTGAAAAGGGACTTTAAAAGTAAATCAAAAAACTTTACCACAAAGAACGCAAAGAATTCACAAAGATCACTAAGATCAAAAAGATAAATGAATGAAGAAGAATTATCTAATAAAGTAATTGGTCTTGCAATAAAAGTACATAAAGCTTTAGGTCCCGGGTTATTAGAATCCTCGTATAGGGAATGTTTGGCATACGAAATTAGCAAGAGCAATTTAATTTTTGAAAAAGAAAAAGCTATCCCCTTAATATATGAAGAAATTAAACTTGAGTGTGGCTATAGAATAGATATTTTAGTTGAAAACAAATTAGTTCTTGAAATAAAATCTGTAAAAGAATTAAATGAAATTCATCTTCTTCAAACACTTACTTACTTAAAATTAGGTAAATTCAAGTTAGGTTTATTGATCAACTTCAATGTAAAACTTCTAAAAGAAGGAATTAAACGAGTTATAAATTAATTAATTTAAAATAATCTTGGTGCACTTTGTGAAAACTTTGTGACCTTTGTGTTAAAAACTTATCAGAAAGGTATAAAAATATTTGTCCGAACAAAACGATCTGATCAAAAGAAGATTAGAAGAATTAGAAGAAATAAGAAATCTCGGCATCAATCCATATCCGCACAGATTCGATCTTACTCATAATTCAAAACAAATCATCGAAAGCTTTAAAGATCCGGAAACGGATGAAGAAAAAGAAAAACTGAAAGAAATTATAGTTTCAGTTGCGGGAAGAATTTTTGCGATCCGTAAAATGGGAAAGGCGACTTTCTTTCAGATAAAAGATGAATTTGGGAAACTACAGATATACATTCGCAAAGATGATGTAGGCGAGGAAGCTTATAATATTTTTAAGTTATTAGACATCGGAGATATCATAGGTGTTAAGGGATTTGTATTCCGTACAAAGACAGGCGAGATTTCTGTTCATGCTGTTTCATACGAGCTGCTTACAAAATCTATTCAGCCGCTGCCTGTCGTGAAAGAAGAAATTACCGAGTCGGGTGAAAAGATTATTTACGATGCATTTGCTGATGTTGAACTGCGTTACAGACAAAGATATATTGACCTGATTGTTAATGATCATGTCAAAGATACTTTTATAAAGAGAACAAAGATCATTCAATCAATAAAAAGAACTTTAGAGAAATACGATTTCTTTGAAGTTGAGACTCCAACCCTGCAGTCGATATACGGCGGCGCAAATGCAAAACCGTTTATAACTCATCATAATGCGCTTGACATAGATCTGTATCTGAGAATTTCGAATGAACTTTATCTGAAAAGACTGATCGTCGGTGGATTCAACCGTGTATATGAATTTGTCCGCGACTTCCGCAATGAAGGAATTGACAGAACGCATAACCCGGAATTCACGCAGGTGGAATGGTATCAGGCATACGGAGATTATTTTGACAGCATGAATTTGTTTGAAGAGGTTGTAGAGCAGGCGTGTATTTATATTCACGGGACGACGAAAGTTATGTACGGAGAAGTCGAGCTTGATTTCCAACGTCCGTGGAAGAGAGTGAGAATGACGGATGCTATTCAGAAGAAAACAGGACTTGATGTTTTGAATATGAAAAAAGATGAGATCATAAATTACATGAATTCGAATGGGATTAAATTTGACACAAAGATCTCGCACAGTAAAGGTTTACTTATCGCAGCATTGTTTGAAGAAACTTGCGAAGAAGAATTGATACAACCTACATTCGTTTATGATTTTCCTATTGATACAACTCCTTTATGCAAGCAGCACAGAGATTATGATGTTTCAAAACTTGATGAAATGAAGAAAGATCCTGAGCAGGTAATACTTGCAGAAAGATTTGAGCCCTATGCAAACAAATGGGAACTTGGAAATTCTTATACGGAACTTAACGACCCTGTATTGCAGAGAAAATTATTGGAAGAGCAGGTCGAAAGAGGTCGCGGAGGTGAAGAAGAGACTCATCCGCTTGATGAAGATTTTCTGAAAGCAATTGAGGTCGGAATGCCTCCGACAACAGGAGTCGGAATGGGAGTTGACAGAATTGTGATGTTATTGACAAATTCACAGACGATCCGTGATGTGATATTTTTTCCTATAATGAGACCGATGTAAAACAGTTTTAAGTTACAAGTTTCAAGTTACGATTAGATTTTAACACAGAGACGCTGAGACACGAATAATTTTATATAGATTTGTCCTTCTCGCAATCTTTTGTCGTGAAACCATTAATAAAGGAAATAAATATCTTTGAAAATAATGAAAATATGTTATGACAATAAAGCGGATGCTGCATACATAAAGCTTTCAAAAAAGAAAGCCGATGGTGTTATAGAAATTTCTGACTATATAAACTTAGATACAACTAAGGCAGGAGAGATTATTGGAATAGAATTATTAAATGCTTCAAAGAAAATCTCTTTAGAAAGTTTGTTTAATCATGAAATTGATTCTGAATTACTGGAAACACTGTAAGAGAAGAAGGTTATTAAAGAATATCCGAAAATATTAAGTGATAAAAAAAATAAACTTAAGTAATTTTAAATAAAATAAAAAAATGAAATACTACAACAACATACTTGAACTGATCGGAAATACACCATTGGTAAAAATAAACAATCTTACTAAGGGAATAAAAGCAACAGTGTTTGCAAAAATGGAATCGTACAATCCGGGCGGTAGTGTGAAAGACAGGATAGGATTGAATATGATAGAAGCAGCGGAACGTGACGGAAAATTAAAGCCGGGAAGTACTATCATAGAAGCGACAAGCGGTAATACCGGTATAGGGCTTGCGCTGGTTGCTGCTTTGAAAGGATACAAAACAATTTTTGTGATGACGGATAAAGCTTCACGAGAAAAAAATAATTATCTGAAAGCTTTAGGTTCTGAAGTTGTTATTCAGCCGGTGACTGCAAAATACGGTGAGCCGGATCATTATGTATCTGTAGCAGAAAGATTGTCAAAGGAAATTCCTGATTCCCTTTTTCTATATCAGTATTCGAATCCTGCAAATCCGGGAGCGCATTATAAATCCACAGGACCGGAGATATGGAATGACACCGACGGAAAGATCACACACTTTGTTTCCGGAGTTGGCACAGGCGGAACGATCACCGGTACAGGGAAATATCTGAAAGAAAAAAATCCAAATATAAAAGTGATCGGTGCAGATCCTTACGGTTCGATCTTTAAAAATGTAAAAGAAACCGGAATTGCGCCGGAACCTCTTCCATATCTTATCGAAGGAATCGGACAGGATGTAATGCCGGATAATGTGCAGTTTGAATACATCGATGAAATATTTAATGTGAATGACAAAGATGCTGTGGATATGTGTCTGCGGCTTGCAAAAGAAGAAGGAATTTTTTGCGGTGGTTCTACCGGAACCATAGCTTACGCTGCAATGGA
>DAIPYE010000101.1:0-12043 GCA_036782915.1 Bacteroidota bacterium
TTTTTTCCGTCATTCAACGGGTATCCGACAGAATGCAGACACGGAACGAATTCACCGTCACCTAAGACATCTAAAACTTTTTCGCCGATCCTTGTCATGATTCTCATGTTCATTACCACATAAGCGGAATCTGTGATCTCAATTCCGATATGCGCTATATTGGAACCAAGCGGACCCATGCTGAATGGAATTATATACATTGTCCTTCCTTTCATGCATCCGTCAAATATTTTATTCAGAGTTCCTTTCATTTCAGCAGGATCCATCCAGTTATTTGTCGGACCGGCATCTTCTTTTTTCTTTGAACAGATATATGTTCTGTCCTCTACTCTTGCAACATCAGAAGGATCTGAAACTGCATAGTAACTGTTCGGTCTCTTGCTTTCGTTAAGTTTTTTCACCGAACCTTTTTCGATCAGCATCGCAGCAAGTTTATTATATTCTTCTTCTGATCCGTCGCACCAGTGAATATTGTCGGGTTTACAAAGCTTTACACATTCATCTACCCAATTCTGTAATTTATTACTGATTTTCATTTTATCTCCTTAATTAATTAATTGGAAAAGTTTAATTGTTTTAAAATTATAAAAAGTTTTATTTAAGATTTTTTATTACCTGTATTCTGATTATAGCTCATTAAAATTGCAATTGGTTTTGTCTGCTTGAAATTCATTAATATAATTTTTATCATGCTCATGATCGGAACTGACAATATCATTCCGACAATTCCCCAGATGTATCCCCAGAAAACGAGTGAAAGAAAAAGTAATAACGGACTGAGATCAAGTTTCGCTCCGAAAATTCTGGGTTCAATGATATTTCCTTTCAGATTCTGTATAACAATTAAAACTACAAGTATAATAATTGGTGTAACTATATTGTCAAACTGCAGAAGCATAACGATCATTACCAGTATTGACACAAACAGTGAACCGACATTTGGAATAAAATCCGAAAAGAAGAATAAAAAAGCCCAGATGAAATAAAAATCCACACCGCATATCCAGAGGAATAATCCGATCACAACTGCCTGTATAAAACTTAACAATGTCTTACCGGCAATATAATCTTTTACTCCTGAAAAAATATCATTAAATGTCTTTTTCAGATCATCCTGATTTTTATCCGGGAAAGCAAGAGCCATACGCTCTTTAATACTTTGTGTTTCTGTAATTAAAAAAATTATGTAAAAAATTATGAGAATGTAATTTCCCATTAAGCCCGTTATACCTGAAAAGATACTTGTGATGGCAGAAGTGAATTTCCCCCCCATCAGCATAGATTTTACATCAAATGTATGGTTTAAATTTTCTACCTGATCCGGCGATAAATTAAATTTTGTAATAATTCCTTCATACATTTGGAGAATTTTTAACTCGTATTTCGGGAACTGCTCGCTGAATGCATTTATGCTTGTGTAAATTACTAAGCTTGAAATATTTGAAATAATTAAAATTATAAGTAAAACAACAATGATCGCAATTGTCCCCGGTATTTTTTTGCTTACCAGTAAATTATATAAGGGTAAAAAAACAAATGAAATTATAACTGCAATAAAAAACGGCAGCAGTATAGACTGCAATTCTTTTAATATAAAAAAAGTAAATCCGATGAGGAATATTGCCGCAACTACATTTAGAAATTTATTTGGATTCTTATCTGTCAATTAATTCTTTTAATATTAAGCTTTTGATTTTTTGTACTTTGCCTTTTTGAAATTTTTACTGCTTTCATCTTCGGATTTATAACTCATCAGAATTCCCATTGGTCTTGTCGAATCAAAATTCATTAAAATAATTTTTATCATGCTTACGATCGGAACTGAAAGCACCATCCCCACTATTCCCCAGATATATCCTCCAAGGAACAATGAAAAAAGAAGCAGCAGCGGACTCAGATCCAGCTGATCTCCCATTACTTTCGGCTCTACTATATTTCCGACTACATTCTGCATTATAATAAGAAGTGAAGTTACAATGATAGGCGTTACTATATTGTCAAACTGAAGGAACATTATCATTGCAGGCAAAGATATTGCGATCAATGCTCCTATACTTGGAATAAAATGCATTATGAAGATCAGAAATCCGCAGATAAAATAAAACTCAACTCCGAAAATTTTTAAAAGCAGTCCCGATAAAAATCCTAATACCAGGCTTATAATGGTTTTGCCGGAGATGTAAGTTCTCAGATCAATTAAAATAGTTTCAAGTGTACTGATTATTTTATCAGCCTTCTCTTTTGAAAATGCAACATGAATTCTTTCCTTGATATTGCTCATCTCCGATAAAATAAAAATCACATAAAATATTATTAATACAAAGTCGCCGAAAATTCCCAGAAAGCTTGTGAAGAAATTAGCCAAAAAAGATGTGATCGAACCCTGCTGGAGAAGATTTGATATTTTCAGAGAATTATTCAGATTCTGAAGTTCTGCATCGCTGAGATTCAGTGAAACAATTAGTCTGTTTACAAAATCCAGAAACTTCACTTCATACACTGAGAATGTGGATGAAAATGAATTTACACTGGTAACTATGAACAGACTGGCGATATTTGCTAAAGTGACGATCACTAATATTACAACCGCAATTGCTATTCCGGAAGGGACTTTCTTTGATTTCATCCAGCTGAAAAACGGCTCGAAGATAAAGGAGATTATAATGGCAAGCACAAGCGGGATAAAAATTGAACTCAGTTCTTTAAGCACAAATACAGAAAAACCCGCAAGAAATATTCCTGCCGTAATATTCAGAAACCGGTTATTTTCTTTTTCTGTCAAACTTATACCGCTTAAAAGTAATTTAAATTTTTTCTGTAAATTAAAGGATCATTTATTCCCGCCTGATGAAATCCTCTTAATCTCAATGCGCAGCTGTCACATTCTCCGCATGCAATTTTATTGTCTTTATAACATGACCAAGTTAATTTCAACGGAGCTTTTAGTTTAATAGATTTTAGAACTATTTCCTTCTTTGATAAATTAATTATGGGAGTTTCAATTTTTATTCTTGTATCGGGCTTTGTTCCTTTTGCTATCATCAGGTTATATGCATCAAAAAATTCTTTTCGGCAATCCGGATAACCACTCGAATCTTCTTCTACTGCGCCGATGAAAATTCTATGAGCATTAATTACTTCAGCCCAGCTTACTGCAATTGAAAGTATATTTGCATTTCTGAAAGGAACGTAACTTGAAGGAACACTTTTATTTTTCAAGTCTGCTATGCTTACTTTTATTTTTATATCCGTTAAAGATGAGCCGCCTATGTCTTTCAGATAACTTATATCAACAACTAATTTATTTTTCACTTTATAATATTTTGCAATATCGTTAAAAGCCTTAAGCTCCCTCGTTTCAGTTCTCTGACCGTAATTTATGTGAAGAAAATTCAGATCGAATTTTAAATCTGCGATCGCAGCCGTAAGCGAGCTGTCCATGCCTCCGCTTACAAGTACTACTGCAGAATCTTTGTTTATTTTCATTTTTATAACTTACTCAATTGAGTTGCAATTTTGAAGTCAAATATCAAATTTAACTTAGCTTAAAAACTACATACGCCTAAATCGTTATGAAAAACAAAACCACCAATATCACTAAATTTTCAGAATTACCTGAATTAACATTTTGCACATCTTTGTTCAGCAAATTTTAATAGTGAATAAAAAAGCAATAGTCAAAATAATTTCTAATCTTAGACTGGAATTAGTATTTTATCAGTAAAGTTTTTAAAACAATTTGATATTACGAAAGAAAATAATGTAATTTCAAAACTTTATATTGCATATGGAAAATTCGGAATTTTATATTTGTAAAAGATTTAATTTTGATAGGGATTTAAAATTTTTGAAATTATTGATTTTTTGGAATCACAAAAAACTACTCGTGCCACATTTTTTAGATGTGGCACACCTTAAGGTGTGGCACATTCAAGATTATTAAAAATTATTTACAAAAAACATCAATATTCTTCAATAATTCTTAATTGTTTAATTCAATCATTATTGGAATATAAGTCAACATTCCAAAAATTTAAGCTTTAAATTTTTTGAAATTCAATATTGGGGATTGATATAAATTTTTAATTTTTTAATTAGAATACTGATTATTTTCTTATTTTTAGATTTCGCCAAAACTGTTTCAACGCTTTGTTTACGAACTAATGTCTATTCTCCATTTTTATATAATGTTATTTATATTCTGCAATTTGTTGTTTATATTTTAAAAGAATTAAGAAGGTTTATTTAAATGTTGTTTTAAAAAATTTTGATAATGACTTTCAAACTGCTTCCCTTTTCAATAAAATATTCAAAAACTCATCACATAAATTTAACCGGCAAGGAGAATTCAATATGTTAGTAGCATTCAGCGATCTGCATCTTACCGATGAATCAACAGCCATAAATGTTAACCCTGAAGCATTTTCAAATGTTTTACAAAAAGAGATCGAGCACAATTATTCCCGAAAAGGTTTACAGGAAATTGTTCTGGTTTTGCTTGGCGATATTTATGATCTTGTCAGAACCGATTACTGGCTGAAGATCAGTGAAGATGAAAGACCATGGTTCGGAGTAATTGACAAAAAGTCCGGGATGAATAATAAGACGAAAATTATCGAAAAACATTATCTGAATGCTCTGGAACTCATCCTGAAAAACAGAAGCTCAATCGCATTTATAGAAATGCTTAATTCCATAAAAAGAAATTGCCCGGATATTCCTGTCAAAATTAAATATGTAATTGGAAATCATGACAGGATTTTAAACAGTTTTGTTTCCTTGCAGAACAGATTAAAGGTGGAATTAAAAGAATATGATAAAGATTCAATAGAGTTTTGTAATTATTTCCGTTCAGATGATTATTCTCTGTTTTGCAGACACGGTCACGAATGGGATGCTGACAATTACGGATATCAGCTTTACAAATTAATGAATAAGAAAAGTAAATATGAAATTAAAAAATTTGAACCGGAAGTTTATAAAGTTCAGACAATTGGCGAAGTGATAACATGTGAATTAATGTCAGGAATAATTCACCGCATAAAAGATCTGAATAATAAAAAATTCACTGATTATGTCATGAATGTGAATAATGTCAGACCAATGACAGACTCATTTATGTGGCTAAGCTGGATCGGGAAAGGTATTTCAGAAAGCAAGGAATGGAGCAATAAATCTCTGGAAGTTCTTCTTGAATCATTTAAAGAGTCCATGAGACAGTTGCTTAAGTCGAGTTTTTCGGATAAGTGGGACGGCATTATAAATGAATATTTTTATTTCAGGGGAGATATTACAGACAGGTTTGGGCAATTGCTTGAGATCATAGAAAATTTTAATTTCAAACAGGTTTCTCAACTGGCTGAAGTGCTGAATTCACTTGGCAATATGAAGGACTTTCTTCACAAACCAAAAGATGATCTGCTTGAAGGTGCTAAAATAGATTTTTCAGATCCGGAAAATAAAGACATTCAGTATATTTTATACGGTCATACTCACGAAGCAAGAAATGATTACATTGATGGCACTGTTGACGGCAAAGTAAAAATGTACATTAATACGGGCACATTTCTTCCTTATGTGCAGAAAACTTTAAACGGCAACGGTTTTGCCTCAGCTCATCAGCTCACGATGGTATACATTTTCCTGAAATCCGAAGATACTGAAAAAAAAGGAACTGTCATTAAGAATGTCAATCAGACACTTGATCTGTGGAACGGAATTAAACGTAAAGATTATACTTCAATTTAGAAATTTGAATAACTGTTTATTATAAAATTCATTTCAATTTTAAAACTGTATTATGATTGATTTCAGCATTCTGAATCTCGCTGTAACATTAGCCTTTACATATCTGATTTTTTCAATCATGGCGTCTACTATTCATGAGACCATAAACAGCATTACAAACATGCGTGGGAAAAAATTACTGAAATCTCTTAAAGAATTATATTCGGATGAAAATGTAAAACAAGGTTTAAGAAAATGGGAAGATTTTTATAATGAATGCATTTTAACAAGTCCATTCATAGAGTCACTGAGACAAAAGAAATTATTTACAAATAATATAAGGCATCCTTCATACATTCCTTCAAAAAATTTTTCACAGGCAATATACAGCATACTTATAAATGATTCTTTCGATTTCAGAGAAAGTGATTTAAAAAATATTATAGAAGAGAATAAAAATCTGCCTGACCAGTTAAAAACCACTCTAATCACTTTTTTAAATGAAGCAAAAGGAGACACAGACAGGTTTTTAAAGAATATTGAGACATTTTATGAAAATGCCATGATAAGATCTTCAGGAGAATTTAAAAGATATACACAGGTCTGGATGTTCATTCTCGGACTGATAATTGCAATTTCTCTGAATGTTGATTCAGTTTATATTACAGAAAAATTACTTGGTAACAAAGAGAAGCTTGAGTTAACTGCCAATCAGATTGAAAGTCAAATGAATGCCATAAATTCAATGTATAAAAAATTTGCATTATCAGATTCACTTTTAATAAAAACTTCTGAACTGTTATCCACCGATTCTGCAAATACTTCAAAAGCAAATCGTGATTCAATTTCTGTTAAACTCAAAGAAATACAGGAACAGTATGCATTACTTAAATCTGCACCTGTGATTCCGATTGGTTATGATACTTTAAATTATTTCTTCAGTGACAAAGATCCGGCATTTGAAAAAATTATTTTAAATTCGGATACAACTATAATTTATAAATCAGTTATTCCGGAAAGAATACCTAAAATACTTGGCTGGCTGATCACTACACTTGCCATTTATCTCGGTGCGCCATTCTGGTTTGAAATGATAAATAAATTTATAAATCTGAGAGGTACAGGTAAAAAGCCAGAAGAGTTTGAAAATCCTGCAAAAGATAAATCTTAAAATTTATTTTCGAACTGTTATTTTATTTACAATTATATCACAAAAATAATTATATATACAGTTCAAAGTACTTTTACTGCGCCGATTGTTATATCATCACTCTGATCTGCATCTTTTACAAAACTTTTTACATCATTAAATACAGCTTTCATAATTCCTTCTGAGTCCGAATCTATATTTTCCTGAACTGTTTTGATAAGTCTTTCATCTGTATATTGTTCTAAATCTAAATTCATTGCTTCCGGTACTCCGTCTGTGTAATAGAACAATACATCACCGGATTCCATCTGAACTTCCTCGGATTCAAATTCCATGTCTATACACCCGAGGAATAAACCGCCGGTTTTTAACTCAATAAGTGTTTTATCTTTTTTAAAAACATAGGTTGTATTATGCCCTGCATTTATACTTTGAATTTTTTTGCTTTCGGAATTTATAATTCCGAACCAGCATGTAGCGAATTTTTCGGAAGTAGTTGATTCAATAAGTACTCTGTTAAGGCATTTTACAAAATCTTTCAGATCGAAACTGTTTTTGTTCAGTTCAAAATATGTTACGATCGATGAGTAAATTGTCGAAACTATCAAAGCAGCAGAAATACTTTTTCCTGAAACATCACATATCAGGAACAATGTTTCATTTTCATTTAATTTATAAAAATTGTAATAATCTCCGCCAACCTGTTTTGCCGGTATCAGAGTAGCTGAAATTTCAATATTCTTAATTTTAGGAATTGAAGACGGAAGTAAATTCTGCTGAATATCCCGTGCAATTATCAGTTCCCTGTTCAAAGCTTCCTGCTGGATCTGCACATGCACAAGTTTTGCATTTTCAATTGAAATTGCACACTGTGATGCAAGTATGTTAAAAATATTC
This sequence comes from Bacteroidota bacterium, assembly GCA_036782915.1. Lineage (GTDB taxonomy): Bacteria > Bacteroidota > Ignavibacteria > Tepidaquicellales > Tepidaquicellaceae > JAEUSI01. Next base: position 7,775 of record DAIPYE010000101.1, read on the forward strand.
AGATCTCTTTCTGAAAAGGTCTGATCATCTTTTTTATTGATAACCTGTATTACACCAACGAGTTTCTCTCTGTGTATCATGGGTACACAGATCATGCATTTAGTTTTGAAATTGCTTTTCTTGTCAAATTCCGGATTAAATCTAGGATCCTTATAACAATCTTCGATCAGCAAAGGCTCTTTGTGAAGCGCTACCCATCCAGCAATTCCCTCACCCAGATCAATACTGATCAATTTTACAATATCTCCCTTTCCACCGGTTGCAACTCGAAAAACAAGTTTGTTTTCTTTTTCTTCATAGATCATTAATGAACTCGCTTCAGCATTCATTACTATTTTACAGCTTTCCATAATTTCATTAAGCAATACATTCAGAGGTTTATTTTCTGAAATGCTCCTGGAAATTTTATTGACATAGTTCATTTCTGCAATAAGACTTTCCATCTCGCTGATTTTGCTTCCGGACTTTTTTGTTTTCATTTTCAGTATTTTTATAAAATAGGAATTTCAAATAATCTAAAGAATTCAATTTCAATTATTTAACAAAAAAAAAGACCGCCAGTTAAATTTGACGGTCTTAATTATAAAGTTAAACTAATTAAAATTATTTAATCAGCATCATTTTCCTGGTGATATCGTAACTCTTTTCACCCTGAACAATAATTCTGTAGAAATACATACCACTTGCCAGACCGGTTGCATTAAACTGTACCGAGTATGTTCCCGGGGTTTTGAATTCACTTACCAGGTTTTGTATTTCTCTTCCTGTCAGATCATAAATCTTTAAATTTACATTTCCGCTTGTCGGCAAAGCATATTCAATTTTTGTACTTGGGTTAAACGGATTCGGGAAATTCTGAGACAATGAAAATTCTTTTGGAATTATAGAAGCAACTGAAGATCCCGGCTCTGAAATTCCGGTCGGAAAATCTACAAAATGTCCTGTAGAATCAGTTATTTCTGTATTTAAATTGCCAACATATGCAAAAATCTTTGTAAAAGGATTACCTGCATTTGCATTTCTCCATCTTAATTTTGAATCTGCAGGATTATTTGACGCAAAAGCTGTTGCGCTGGTTGTTAAAACCATTCTTATAACTTTTTTACCGGGAGTTCCTGGTATTATCGGTCCGTTTCCAAGTCCCAAAGCATTATTAGAATTTAATCTTAGAGTACTCAAAATTCTGGTAGGAGTTCTTGGTCTTGCTGAAAACGGCAGGTCTGAACTGTCACCGGGAGCTGAAGGATAATAACCATAAGAAATTGTTCCGCCGGCACAGAAAGTTGTATCAAAATTAAAATAATATTGTCCTAAAGCATATTGTAAAACAGTATCAGCAGTATTTGTACATGTTATATAAATATCAAATACCATCTGATTTGGAGTCGGGAAATTGAAATTTTTTGCATAAATAGTATATTGAGGTCTTGTTGCATTGCCTTCATTAAGCATAAATGCAAACATTACCAATGCAATTGCTAAATTGATTACTTTTTTCATTTTTTTAGTTAGATTTATTTTTTAAAATTTGTTTTGTATGCAGGTTTTGGTATAAAATAGATTTCTTATTTCAATTTCACAATATAAAATTTTTTATACAAATATTATTTTGCATAAAACCATTTATATTCTATTTCAATCAATGTGAAAATGTAAATCAGACTTTGTTATCTGAAATTCACTTTCCGGTGTATTTATCTGATAGTTAAAGGTTATTAAGTTATTGATATTGTTGGAATTGTATTTTCTGAACAAATTAATTTTCTGAACAGTTTCCAAATTATTAATTTAATTTATGTTACCTGATTTTATCTGTTTCAAGTTCGTTGATTATCTTAAAGTATATTATTTTGCTGAATTTAATACTTTATACACAATGTACTCTTAGTTATTCAACACTATTTTGAAATATTTCTATTACTTCATACGATAAAGCTTTTGTTTCACTATCTTCTTTAACAATAACCCAGTTAATTCTTTCATCTTTTCTGAACCAGGTCATTTGTCTTTTCGCATAACGCCTTGAATTTTGTTTGATCAACGAAACCATTGTTTCATAGTCAAATTCATTTTCAAAAAATTTAAATACTTCTTTTATTCCTACAGTATTCAGTGAATTACAATTCCTGTAATCCAGACCTTTCTTTTTTAATTCTTCTACTTCTTCCAGTAAACCGTTTTTTATCATATCATCAACTCTGTTATTTATCCTTTCATACAAATATTTTCTGTCAAGCAGCAAACCAATCTGAACAGTTTCAAAACTAATATCGGTACTTTCATTATGGAAATCAGATAACTTCCTGTTCGTAGAGTAAAAAACTTCCAATGCTCTGATAACTCTTCTGATTTTCCCTTTTGGGATTTTATTATATGCTGACTCGTCAGTTAACTTTAGTTCTTTGTATAATTCATCTTCACCATATTTTTCTAATTTAGCATAAAGTCCGTCTCTTATCTCTTTTATATCTTTTATATTTTCATTCCCATTCTCAACTTCAAACAAACCGTCAATCAGAGATCGCACATACAAACCGCTGCCACCCGTAATTAAAGGAATTTTATTTCTTGAAAAAATTTCTTCGGCAATTTCTCTGCCTTTCTTACCAAATTCACCTGCATTAAAAGTAATATTAAGATCCAGATCTTCTATGAAATTATGCTTTACTGATTTTAAATCTGTTTCAGTCGGGCAGGAAGTTGCAACAGGTATGTGTTTGTAAATTTGTCGGGAATCAGCAGAAATTATTTCACAGTCCAGCTTTTTTGCTACTTCAACAGATAAAGAAGTCTTGCCGGAAGCAGTTGGTCCGACAATAGCCAGCGCTTTTTTTTTACCCGTTAAAGTCATTTTAAGATTCGGATTTCAAAAATGTAAAATACCATCATTTTCTTTTCAGAAGTATTCCGGTCTGATATCCGTATGATTCATAATTGACAGAAAGAATTTCAAACATGGGATCAATTAATTTTTTAAAATATTCAAGATCAAAAAATACCTGTGGAGATTTTGCTCTGTTAAATACAAAAAAATCAAAATCCTTTTTTGCCTCATCAAATAAATCATGATTATGAAAATACTCGGATAAAGCTATTTTTTTGTTTTTTTCAAATATTTCCAGTGTATGATTATCATGAATTGTAATGTACAATCTGCCTGAATCAGCGAGTATTCTTTTTAATTCCAGCAACCAACTCTCTATAAAATTATCAATGTGCGTAAAAACAGAACCCGAATATATCAGGTTAAAATATTTATCTTCAAACGGCAAATGCGGATTAAATGTAGTTGTAGCAAATTTAAACGGAGGATTAAGGTACTGATTATTCCAGTAAATATGGTCTGCATTTACATCAGTTCCCCAGATCTCGCATGTTTTAGCATATGGTTTCAGACTTCTGACCATTCTTCCAGTACTGCATCCAAAATCAAGAATTTTCATGTGTCCTTCAATCTTAAAATCCGAACTTTCAAGAATTTTAAGCATGTTCCCAACATCAGTCTTTGAATTTTTTATATATTCATCAGCTTCTTCTTCATAACCGGCTCTTAACCCTTTAGGAGGAACAGGAAGTCCGGAATCGCATTCTGGATATTTCAGTTTTGTATGTTTTATTATATAATCATTAGCTGTTTTATCAAAAGGCATAAATGTCTGTGTATATCCGCCTTCTTTAATTGTAAGCCTTACCTTGCTTTTAAATGCATCAATAAGTTTCTTCCTGGATTTGCTGAACATTATATTTTTTTCTAAAAATTCAATTTGTGCCACAAAATTATTGAATTCATTAATGATATACAATATTAAACTAAAATCGAAAATTTTTAATAATGAAATTGATCTTATAAAAATTACACAATTGAAATTGCAAATAACTAAAAGTAAATTATACTGTCAAAAAAATTCTTTTTAATAAATAATCAATTTTCCAAATGAAAACTATAAAGACAATTTCTTTAATAATTTTTACAGGATTTATATTTCTGATCTATCAGAATATTATGGCATTCAGAACAGGAATAGTAGGGTTTACAAAAAAAGGCGGAAATATGACGGGCTGCGTCTGTCACGGGCTGGAACCAACAGATACTATTAGTGTAATTATTTCCGGACCAACGTCTGTTCACGCAGGTGATTCTGCCATTTATACTTTACGGATTGCAAGAGGACCTGCAATAGCCGGTGGTTGCGATATATCTGCCAGTCTTGGAAATGTTTATACGTCTGCACTTGATACTATATTAAAAAGAGAAGAACCTTTCTCGGG
>DAIPYE010000102.1:0-692 GCA_036782915.1 Bacteroidota bacterium
ATATTCACTTGCCAAAGATTGAGTAAAAGTACCGCTTAAATGAAAACTACCTGTAGAATTCAAATTAAACTCATTATAACCACTATGAATATTAAAAGTGGAATTATTTACATAAATGTCATTTACATTTTGACCTGTCATATTTACTTTATTTTTACCCCCGGTTAAAATTCCCAACCCATTAATACCTAAGTTTATTCTGCTCATAGCAACCGCGTTGATACCTCTTGAATCATTTTGACTGGAGTTTATTTCATTATTAAAAATATCAGGAGTTGAGTTACTCATATAAATTCCATACTTATAATTATTGATTTTATTGTTTTTTGACTGTTCCAAAGCCCGAATTAATATTTAATGCGATGCTTCCGGATGTGGTGTTAAATTCATTTCCATCTATATATAAATTAACCATTCCGGCGGCACTACCAAGAAAGTTACAATTAGTTGAAGTAGTATTTGTTATGTTAAATTTACAATTTCCAATTTGAGCAATTTTACCGGTATTCCCTGTATTGCTAAATTGTATTGCTCTGGAATTTAAATTGAAAATACAATCAAATAATGAAACATCGCTATTTATTCCATAAATCGCTTGTCCTGATGTATTCTCAAATACTGTGTTAATTAATCCAAAACTTGCATTGTCTATTTTACTCCTCCCCATAATTGTCCATTTAAACCTTTAAATT
>DAIPYE010000102.1:702-12013 GCA_036782915.1 Bacteroidota bacterium
CAAAAGTACCTCCGTTAACAGTGATGTTACCGGAATGAGAAAAATTAATAATGGTACTGTCTCCAAACAGAACTTCCTTACCATTTGTATTTACCTGACCATCACACGTAAATTCTTCATTATAAATATCTTCATTTGCAACCAAAGTTCCTCCTACACTAAGTGCAGGAGCAATTTTGAAAAGTTTAGCTTCTCCCGGATTAAACCAACCAAGATCTAATGTATAATTAGAATTAATATTATTTTCATTATAGAAAGTTGTAAGTATTGAATCGCGTCCTAAATCTAAAAGACTTACATTTCTGAATTTTTGAACCCCTAACCTAAATGGAGAAATTCTAACTTTAACATTCCTTTTCCCGCCAATATTATCATCACTAGAATTATTATAATATGGGGAACATCTTCTATTAGTAACCATAAAATATTGAGATTTGGGATTTGTATATGGTAAAATCCAGGGGTGTTTAGTGAAAAATGAAATTTGTAAAAATCTGTCATTTATAGGATCAGAGACGGCACTTGCTGACCCGTCTATATTTGGTTTATAAGTAAATACTTCGTTCATGAATTGTCCGTCAAATAGCATTTGGCTTCTTTCTTCAGGTTTACGATAGATATAACTTCGCCTTTCATTATCTTCAAAAGACATTATATACGGTCCCCACTTTTCTAATAATCTATTATATCTCTTGTAAAGATTCCATTTGTTTTGACCATATGCATTAATATCTCTGATGTCTTTATTCTTATCCACAAAACCGGCTGAATATGCAGGAGGGTCTCCTGATGGTTCATAAGTTGTAGTATAACCATTTACCTCGCAAACGCCATTATATGCGAAATACATTATACCTTTGCTCTATAAGAAATTGCTATATTTGCTGTCATTTCTAATTCTTCATTTGTTGGTTCCTTTAATTTGTGATTCCACTGATTCCACAAATGTGATTGATGAAGATCTATCATATCAATAGAAGATATTTTAGATAGTTCGTCCATTATTTTCATTTCTTTTTTAAAATCAAAAGCGAAGTTCCTGTCATCTAAATTAAATTGTAGCCAACTGTCATATTGTGCCGGTGAAGTCGGATATGCTAATAAACCTTGAGCTGAATCATATAGTAAACCGGGAGAATTTACATAAATTGGTAAAGTATTTGGATTATAAGATTCTCGATTAATTCCAGCAACAGTGTCGTTCTTTTTCCATCCTTCCAGAAAGTAAGGATTTGGCAGAACATACTTTATCTTTGAATTGTCAACCAAATATTTTTTAAACTCTGCTGCATCAAATGAATGGTTTACCCAAAATTTCGGATTATGAATATTATACATATTCATATTCAAATTAGTCATAAAAGCTAATTTTCCCTGCGAAACACTATCCACTATCCTGCTTAGATATTGAATTGAAGGTGTCATGTTAAATTCAAACTCTTCTGTGTAAAAATTATTAGGTACAGGATTATTGGGATCATATCCGCCTGAAGCAATATTGATTTCGGATGACAATCTGCTCATTAAATAATTATGATTAACATTGTTAACATCAAATAATTGTTTTGCCGGTTCGTTTTCAACTCTTATGTAATCAATATACATTTCGCATCGGCCATACCAGTAAACTCTGAAGTCTGTATATACCGGGATATTCCAATTGAATGCATCTCTTTTCGGATAAGGGCATATTTGTGCTGTATCTAAAAAAATTGAATTTGGAGTGGAAGGGTCTAAATAATAATCCTCTATGTAATTACCATTATATCTAACACCTAATGCATGAAAATGTTTTGCTAATAATTTTACACTTTTTGTTGTATATCCATTCCAGTCTAAAATATCAATTCTACAAACTGAGTCATTTTGATTTAAGAGATTATTAGCAAAAGCTGTATCAATTCTAATCCTTGGTTTTACATACCATAGATATATGTCGTCACGTGTATGATCAATAATTCTGTTGCATTGCTCTCTGTTTGACCGGAGATCTTTTACAAGATATCCCTGCCATGCACCCGGACCGCTTGCATTCAAACTTGCATATTTGACTTTTGCTCCTCCTCCGTTAAAATTGTAATCATTGATGTCACTTACATAAGTATTTGTAATGGAATTATTATATGCATGAAAATAATAATCAGCTCCTTCGGTTATCTGTTCACATTGATAATCACTTCTTTGTCCATAAGAAAGATATCTGGTAATAGGCCGATCGAAAATAGTTCTCAATTCATGTTGATCATTATGAGATAATGTATTTGTAATTCCCTGCTCGATTGTGGAAATATCGACATTAAATACTCTGTCATTATTAAACCAGCTCCCATATCTATGCCATCCGTTAAATCTTAATGTGTCCCTTAAAAGCGCATAAGATGAAAACTCCTCTTCGAAAGGATCTGTTGGATGAAATCCGCTGTGCATTGCGGCGATTAGAAATTTATTACCGGGACTAAAGACCTGCGAACTTCCTTCAGCATTATTTATTGCTTTAATGCTGTTGTAAAAAAATAAAAGAGATAACAAAATTATCCCAGACGAGATTGTAATTTTTGCTTTCATAATTTGTTTTTTATTTGTTTTTAAAATCCGGATTTATTCCGGTTTGTTCTTCCTCTTTATTAAAAAATTTATCGGATTAAAATCATTTTTTTTGTATCAACAGGAATATCATCTATGTAAAGACTATAAAAATAAACCCCGCTTGAAATATTCGAGCCGTCAAATTCAATTTTATAGGAACCGGGTTGTTGTTTTGATTCTACTAATGTTTCTATTTCAACACCTAAAATGTTAAACACTTTAATTGTAACTTGGCTTTGTTTTTTAATCTCGTATTTAATTTGTGTTTTTGGGTTAAACGGGTTGGGAAAATTTTGTAATAGTTTGTAATCTTCAGGATTTAAATAATTGGTAGTTTTAATATTTGTAATAAAGTTTGTATCACCTCCATCGAAAGTGTAAATACCATTTCTATAAAAGGAATACGCCCACCCTGTATTCTTATTTAAAAATTCAATATATGCTAATCCCGGGATATGAAAACTTGTATCGAGTATTTGATAACTCCAGTTCTATATAATATTCCTCTATAAGGATTTCCCGCTATAGCACCACCTACTCCCCATAAAGTATCATAATTAATATTTGAAAAATTTACTAAATAATTTACTATTGTTTGTCCAGTAGGCAAATATTGCAGTTCCCATGTTTCACCTCCGTCAGTAGAAAATTTCATTTCATCACTTGAACATTTCCAACCGGTTAAACTATCTATGAAAAATATATCAGACCAACCATTTTGCCCTTGAATTTGGGTCCAATTTATACCGGAATTGGTTGTCTTTATAAATCTATTCAAATTCGATTCACCACAAAAACCAATATTATTATTATAGAAATAGATTCGTCTCAATGAAGTACCTGTTAACTGTCTTACCCAGCTAAATCCCGCATTCGTAGTTCTATAAATAAAGTCGCCCCCGATATAAGGAAAGCAAACCCACATAGTATCATAGCTTATAGGATACATATCATAGAATCCAAAATTACCCGGCGGGACGGGAATGTTGTTCCAGTTTACGCCGGCATTAGTTGTTCTGAGTATTTCATCTCCATGCAGAACATACCCTGTGTCAAGATTAAGAAACATTACTTTACTGAAATCGCGAGCTTTACTTAAAATAATATTCCAGTTATATCCGGAATTTGTTGTCTTTAAAACAAAGTCAGTATCGCTGCTCGCTATATTATCGCCTGTCACAGCATAGCCGGTAAGACTATCAAGAAAAGTAATATCTGCAAGTGATCTGTTATTTAAATATGGAATGGACTGCTGCTGCCACCCGCCGCTGCCGTTATCCGAGAAATTGAATGCGATGATGAAAACAAGAATGCTGAAATAGAAAAGAAGTGAAGCAAGTTTATCCGGTTTGAAGTGTGTTTTAAGAGTTTTTATATTATTCATATTTTTAATAATATAAACTTACATCAATTCATTTTAAATATTAAAAAACTTGTTGATTGGAAGAGAATTAATTTGGGGAACAATTACATGTAATTCTGTGATCTTATTCTTTTTCATATTTCCTTTACTAATGTAAAGTTACAAAAAACATATTTCCCTATTATGACCTACGTCATGTTTTGAAAATAAATATTTTAATCCACGTATTTACCGGTGTGATTCATTATTTCCGGTTGATACAAAATAATCAGATTGAATGAGATTATAAGAAAGAGCAGATGTTCCATTGTCCGTAATTGAAACAGTTTTATTAAAAGTAATTAGAGTTACTTTCAGACCCAGCTCGTTCTGTCAAGACTTCTGTATTGAATTGCTTCACTGATATGCGATGCTGAAATATTTTCAGCGCCTGAAAGGTCAGCTATTGTACGGCTTACTTTTAAAATCCGGTCAAATGCCCTCGCCGATAGTCCGAGTTTTGTGATAGCCATTTTCATAAGATTTTCACAGTCAGAATCTATTTTGCAAAATTCTTTTATTTCTTTTGAACCCATACTAGAATTTGCATAAATTCCTTTTCTGTCTTTGAATCTTTTTAACTGAATTTCTCTTGCTTTAATAACTCTTTCTCTTACAATTTCAGATCTCTCTGCATCAACCTTACTTGAAAGATCCTGATACTTCACAGGATTTACATGAACGTGCAAATCAATTCTGTCCAATATCGGTCCGGAAATTTTTGATAAAAATTTCTGAACTTCGAAATCAGAATATTGCGATGCTTCTTTCTGTGTTCCTGCCGGTGTAGGATTCATTGCAGCGACAAGCATAAAGTTACAGGGATACATAACAGTAATTTTCGAGCGGGAAATTGTAACAACTCTGTCTTCAAGCGGCTGACGCATTACTTCAAGTACATTTTTTTTAAATTCGGTAAGTTCATCCAGAAACAAAACTCCGTTATGTGAAAAGGAAATTTCTCCGGGCTTTGCATTTGGACCGCCGCCGACAAGAGAAACGTCACTGGCTGTATGATGCGGAGATCTGAAAGGACGTGTTGAAATTATTGCAGTATTTCCCGGGAGCAGTCCGGCAATGGAATGGATCTTAGTTGTTTCAAGAGCTTCACCCAGAGTTAACGGAGGAAGAATTGTCGGCAGTCTTTTTGCCAGCATTGTTTTACCCGAACCCGGAAGACCGATCATGATAATATTATGTGAGCCGGCAGCAGAAACTTCCATCGCCCGTTTGACTTCCGCCTGACCTTTCACATCTGCAAAATCCACAAGATAATTCTGATCCTGTTCGAATAAAGCTTTCACATTAATTTTAAACGGTTTCGGCGAAACTTCATCATTTAAAAAATCAATAACTTCCAGCAGCGTTTCAAAAGGATGAACATCAATTCCCTCAACGATAGCAGCTTCTTTAGCATTTTCATTAGGAAGTATAACTCCCTTAAAATTATTTCTCCTTGCTTCGAGAGCGATCGGCAAAACGCCGGTTACCGGACGGAGTTTACCGTCAAGTGAAAGTTCGCCGATGAATAAATAATCTTTTACTTTTACAGGAGAGACCTGCGATGTTTCACAGATTATTCCGATAGCGATGGGAAGATCAAATCCTGAACCTTCTTTTTTTACATCTGCGGGAGCCAGATTGACTGTGTATCGTCTGACAGGAAAGTGGAAGAATGAATTTTTTATTGCGGCAGCGACTCTTTCTTTGGATTCTTTTACTGCGCTGTCGGGCAAGCCAACGATGGCAAATGTGAATAAGCCGTTGTCGATATGAGTTTCAACACGAACTACAAATGCGTCCACTCCGAAAGTTGTTGCTGTAAAAACCTCTGTTATCATATTCTTTTATTAAGATTCTGAAATTGAAATCAGAGAATTAGATTAATACTCTCTGATTTCCTGCCGGTAAAATAATTTGTGATTATTGAAGATGATCTAAAATTATTCTGACCGGTTACTTTCTTAAATCTCAATAAACTTTCAGAATAATCTAATTTTTTTTCTTGAACACAAGCTGTATCGGAACTCCTTTGAATCCGAATTTTTCACGGATCTTTTTTTCAAGAAATCTTTTGTAATTATCGGCTATTCCGTCCGGATCATTTACAAAGAATCCAAATACAGGCGGAGAAGTCTGAAGCTGTGTTATGTAATTAACTTTAATTTCTTTTCCGTATAATGAAGGAGGCGGAGTAATTCTGATCTCATTCTGGATCAGCTCGTTCAGTTCGCTTGTTTTAATTTTTTTAGCTCTTTCGTCATATACAGCTTTCGCTTCGCTTATAACTTTATGGATTCTCTGCTTTGTCAAAGCTGAAATAAAAATAAATTTCAGATAGGTGTAGCTTTTCAAATGCTCAGTGATCTTCTGCTCAACTATCTTCGGTGTGTTCGAATCTTTTTCCACAAGATCCCATTTATTAACAACTATCAGCAGACCTTTTCTGAGTTTAATCACATCTTCTATAATTCTCACATCCTGATGATCAAGTTTAAATGTCGCAAGTTTTATGTCTGATGATTTGCTCAGTTCTTTCAGCAGATCGGCAGCGTCAAGTACCAGCAGTGCCACATTACATCTTTCGATCGCTTTATAAGTTCTGATAGTCGAGTAAAACTCTACCGATTCTTTGATCTTTGTTTTTCTTCTCAGACCTGCTGTGTCGATCAATACAATATCATCTCCGTAATATTTGATCGTCGAATCAATAGTATCACGAGTCGTTCCGGGCACATCCGTCACCATGTGTCTTTCTTCATTCAGCAAAGCGTTGGTGATCGAAGATTTTCCCGCATTCGGTTTACCGATGATCGCAAATTTTATCTGATCATCTTTTTCACTCATATCTGCATCGGGCAGCTCCTTTGTAATGTCATCGAGGAGATCTCCGGTATTAAATCCGTTGATCGCTGAAAGCGGAAAAGGATCGCCGAGTCCGAGCGAATAAAACTCCAGCAGATTCGGTTCTTTTTCAACGGTGTCAATTTTATTTGCAATGAGAATTATCTTCTTATTATTAGAATATTTTCTCAGCATTTCCGCGATTTCCTTGTCGACAGGATGAAGTCCGTTTTTTGCGTCAACTACAAACAGAATTTCATTTGCTTCCTGTATCGCAGATTTCACCTGAGTTCTGATCGCTTTTTCGAACTGTTCTTCCGAGTCGGGAACGAATCCTCCTGTGTCAATGAGAAAGAATTTTTTTCCTGCCCATTCGACCTCGCCGTAATTACGATCCCGTGTTACGCCGCTTGTTTCGTGAACAATGGCGATCTGTTTTCCAACCAACCTGTTGAATAAAGTTGATTTGCCTGTATTAGGTCTTCCGATTATTGCTACTATATTTTCCATAAGAGAAGTTACTCTTATTAGAAAATGTATTCAATGAACTTAAAGTACTTATTACAGCTTCATCAAGGTCAGGCAAAGTGTAATTATCCGGATTACTATTCTTTTTTAAATCCGGAAGTTTAAATTCAATTTTATTTTTCTTTGCCCGATCCCCGCTTAAAGAAACCCGGCAAAAATAAATTAAATACTTGTTTTGAATTTGCATTTTTTTGTGATCAATTAATTAAACTATCACAAACTATATACTTTTTATTAAATCGTCAAAGGTGAAAAAAACCGTTTTGTGAAAATGGGAGGGAAGTAGAAGGTAAGAGAAATATGATAAAACGCCTGCCATTGAAAGTATCTAAAGACAAAAGAAAACACCATTGCCTCCCGCATTGCGAGGCAATCTGAGACTTGAAGGCTCAAAGTATTAATTATATTTAAGTTGACCTTTTATAAATAAGATCAAAAGATTAGCCACTAATTGCACTAATTAACACGAATTTAACTGAATATTTTTTAGAGTAATCCTTTATTAAAATTCGTGATAATTTGTATAATCTGTGGCAAAAAATAATTTTAAAAGTTATTTGCGGCCAACTTAAGTAATTTATTTAACTTTTTTCTTAGAGACTTCGAGACTTTGAGGCAAATATAATTTTCTGAGACACTTTCTTTGATGAGCATACAAAAATCGGTTTTGTGAAAATGAAAGAAGCTTATGGATGGTAAAGATGAAAAGGTTAATACGCGCAGCGGGAACTACGCAAAATGTCAGGATAGAACTACAGACCATACAAAAAAATGTGAGATCTTACTTGATCGAAAAGCTCATGTTAACAACAACTGTAATTGTTTTGTCAATTGAAGAAGTATTGTTCATTCCGTAATCTGAAATTTCGGTTGAGTTTTTAGCATTGATCTGGATCACTCCCATTTTGGAAGAGCGGACTTCCCCAATACTGTTATCGGTACTTTTTGCGATCTGCTCTGCTCTTTCTTTTGCGTCTTTTGCGGCGAGACCGATGAGTTCAACTTTTAAGTCGCCGAGTTTTGTATATAAAAATTCGGGAGGAAGAGAATTAATTTCGATACCTTCATTTATAAGTTCGGTTGACTCCCGTGAAAGCTTGTCAATTTTATCAACTTCATTTGATTCGGTGGAAACATCCTGATATAATCTGTAACCGTTGATCTCATTTGTTGGATATCCCTGATCATTATTCACATAAAGAGTAGTGGTATTAATTGCAGATATGGAAATTTTATCCGCAGGAAAACCTTTGGAGATCAGGTATTCGGTGACTTTCCGGTTATTCTCTTTCAGTTTGGAATAAGCATCCTGCAAAGTAAACGCTTCACTTGAAAAAGATCCGCGCCATATTGCGTAGTCGGATTTAATGTCTTTTGATACAGAGCCGGTAACAGTAATTGTTGCATTGCTTTTTGAAACATATCTCCAGGTTCCGGAAATTATCCATGCACCGATGATAAATCCAACTGCTAAAATAACGGCAGCTATTGTTTTGTTATTATTGTTTTCCATGTGATTTTTATTTTGGAGAAATTACTTTTTTCGCAATGGAATTTCAACCGATAACAGATTAAAATTTCATTGTTCAACTACATCCTTTTAAAATAAAAAAAATTATGCCACAAATTTCACGAATGATCACGAATTTAAAAAATATTATCTGACCGGAGGTAATATTATTGGGGAAGTGTTTTCAGAGTGAAAAAGATTTCATATAAAGAATTGAATTACACGGGCATTAATAATATATTGCTATCGAATTTAATCATTATATGTCCAACAAAAACGGAACAGAAGATGAGATCTTAGAAGAATTTGAAATTGAATCTTCAAAGATCAATAAAAATGATCTGAATAGAATTGTAACCGAAGAAAAAAAGATCATTGATAAAACTTCAAAACTGGATCTTAACAGATTCATGAAATTGTTAAATCAGATCAAACTGACTATCAGTCTCATCAAGGATTTCAAAAATAAAAAATACACTGACATTCCATGGAGATCGATCGCAATGATAGCTGCTGCGATCATGTATTTTGTGAATCCATTTGATATGGTGCCTGATCTGCTGCCCGTTTTCGGTTTTAGTGATGATGCTCTGCTTTTTGCAGCCGTATTTAAGTCCATTCAGGACGATCTTGAGAAGTATTGTCATTGGAAAGGTTTCAATCCGGAAAAATATTTTTAAATTTAAATAAACGAAAGCAGTAATAATTATTTGTCTGACACAATCAAAGTATTATTTATCGGAGATATCATCGGCGATCCCGGTTACAATCTCACAAAAACTCTCCTACCTAATTTCGTTACAAAATATAAAGTTGATTTTGTAATTGCCAACGGAGAAAACATTACAGACGGCAAAGGCATTATCGAGAGAGACGGAAATAAGCTTCTCGAACTGGGAATAAATGTTCTTACCGGCGGGAATCATACAATGGATAAAATTCAGGCGCATAAATATCTGAATGAGACCAATACGGTTCTGCGTCCGCAGAATTATCCGAAAGGAGCTTACGGTCACGGTTTCGGAATTTACAAAATTCCCGGAACTGAATTAAAGATCGGTGTGATAAATCTGCAAGGTCGGGTTTTTATGAAAAGCATTGACTGCCCTTTCAGAGCATTTGACTGGGTTTATGAAAAAATTAAATACGAGACGAGTATTGTGTTTGTGGATTTTCACTGCGAAGCGACGGCGGAAAAAATCGCATTCGGATGGTATGTGAACGGCAGAGCTTCTGTATGTGTCGGAACACATACTCACGTGCCGACTGCAGATTACAGAGTTTTACCGGGAGGAACAGCTTATATCACAGATGTCGGAATGACCGGCGCGTATGATTCTGTTATCGGAATGAAAAAGGAAGGTTCGATAAAAAGATTTATATATTCTACTCCTCAGAAATATGAAGTTGCAGACGGAGACCTGAGATTTTCGGCAGTGCTTTGTGAAATTGACACAAAAACAGGAAAAGCGCTTTCAATTAAAAAAATATTTTATCCGGAATTTTAATTCAGGGCAATTCTGATTTTAAAAAATATTGAAACATTAAACAAGTTTATGAAAAAAATGAAATCAGTTCCTCTTAATGAGGAATTATATAATTACATAATAGACAGGTTTGTTCCGGAAGATAAATTACTGGAAGAGTTGATCAAAGAAACTGAAACTCTTGAAATTCCTCTTATTCAGATCTCACCCGAGCAGGGAAAATTTTTCACACTGATCGTCAGAATGATGAAAGCAAAAAATTGTCTTGAGATCGGGACATTGACAGGATTCAGCGGGATTCACATTGCAAGAGGTTTGGGTGACGGAGGAAAGTTGATGACTGTAGAGCTTGAAAAAAAGCACGGTGATATTGCATTAAAATACTTTGGGAAAGCGGGATTGAAAGATAAGACAGAAGTTGTGATATCGCCTGCGCTTGATCAGATGAAAAAACTTGTTTCAGAAAACAGAAAGTTTGATTTTATTTTCATTGATGCGGACAAAGTCAGTTATCCGTTTTATTTTGAAGAAGCCGTAAAACTTTCACATACCGGCTCGGTAATAATTTTAGACAATATGATAAAAGGAGGAAAGGTTGTTGAAAACGCTGGAGACGATGCTGATCTGAAAGCAATACAGGATACAAATGATCTAATTTCAAAAGACGTTCGTGTCGATACGCTTCTACTTCCGATCGGAGACGGCATCACATTTTCGGTGGTTAAATAATTTGTTTTAATTCTGTTAATAAATTTACTGACAAAAAAAATATATTTTCTTATCTGAGAAAGAACGGGATGTTTTGACAATTTAATTTTATAGTTATCTTAATGCGGAGTATGCAATACTTCACATCATAAAAAAAACTATGAAAGAGTTCATAAAAAACATTTCATTCACAAAAAGCGAAATACAGGTTATACTTTTTATAATAATTGTAGTGACAACCGGCTT
>DAIPYE010000103.1:0-5091 GCA_036782915.1 Bacteroidota bacterium
TGATCAATTATTTTGTCCTGCCCGACTATTACTTTAGCTATTTCCTTTTTAAGATCCTTGTATTTTAAATTTAATGTTTTTACTAATTCTACATCAGAACCGTTTTTCGCTGTTTGATCTGTCATAAATTATTTTAAAATTTAAGATGCATCTTCTGTAATTTCGACTTCCCCGAATTTCTGCATTTCATCTTTCAATGCATTTGAATTTCCTGCAATAGAGTAAGTGAGTTTATCAGGATGTAAATATTTCTGCGCAACTTCCATAATTTCTTCTTTTGTGATCTCATTTACTTTTCTTATATACGAATTGTAATAATCGTCTTCAAGGTTATGAAGTTTCAAATTGATGACCTTCGATGCAATTTCATTCGGAGTTTCAAGCTGCATGGGAAAATTTCCGGAAATATAATTTTTTACATTTACTAATTCATCTTTACCTACATAATTATCTCTGATATCATTTAACTCTTTCAAAATTTCTTTATTAGTATCACTTGTGATCTCAGTTTTCACTTCAGTTGTAATGGAAAAATCTCCCGAATGTTTGTAACAGCCGAACTGTGACCTTGCTCCGTATGTAAAGCCGTTCACTTCCCGTAAATTCTTATTTATCCTCGAAGTAAAATATCCGCCGAGCATTGTATTCATTACATTCACTTTAATGAAATCAGGATTCTTCCTTTCAATTCCAAGATGACCAATTTTCAAAGAAGACTGAACCGCTCCTTCTTTTTCTGTAAGATAAACCTTCGGTGAAGTTTGAAGAGTAGCAGGGATCAAATCAATTTTTTCTTTATTGCCGTTTTCCCATTTTGAAAAATAACTGTTGAGTTTATTCATTGCTTCATCAGGTTTTATATTACCTACAAATGCAACTATCAAATTCCCGGGAGAAAAAACCTTTGAATAATATTTTTTCAGATCTTCTGTCACCAGTTCATTAATGGAATCTTTTCCGCCTTCTATCGGAAATGCATACGGAGAATTTCCGTAAACATATTTATTGAAAGTTCTGTCGGCAAGATAATCACCGTCGTCAACCATTGAAAGTAGTGAGTTTAATCTTTGCTCTCTTGATCTGTTCAGCTCTTCTTCATCAAATGAAGGATTCAGAATTACATCCGACATGATTTCGAACATATTGTCAAAATATTTTTTTAATGAATATGAGCTCACATAAGTCGCATCATAATTACATCCGCTTGATAAAGTTGCGCCTATATAATCAACTTCTTCCGCGATCTTAGTTGCTGATCGGCTGAGTGTTCCCTTTGTCAAAAGCTCTGAAGTCATTGACCCGAGTCCATATTTATTTTTCCCGGAAAAATGATCCAGATAAGAACCGGATCTGAATACAAATCTTGAAGTGACAAGCGGAAGTCTGTTATCTTCAATTACAAGAACTGTGATCCCGTTATCTGTTTTCGATTCAAAAAAAGACGGGAAATTCACATCCTTTGGTTTACCGGATTTCGGCGGTTTTGACCTGTCTAAAATTACTGTTGTTATTTTATCTTTTGTTTTTAATGATGACATAATTTAATTTTTTGGTAAATAATTCAGAACCAGTCTCTGATTTTTATTTAAATACTTTTTTGCAGCTTCAGTAAGATCTTCCTTAGTGAGGGAAAGATAATCAAGAATTTCAGTGTTAATTTTATTGCAGTCATTGTAAAATGTTTTCAGATAGGAAAATTTATCCGCAATGGAAACTATTGACTGCCTTTTAGAACTGAAGTATGTTTCAATTCTGTTCTTTACTTTTTCAAATTCTTTGTCAGTAATATTTCCGTTTCGTATATCTTCTAAAATAATTTCAATCTTATTTTCAATTTCAATCAGACTTTTTCCTTTCAGAGCAATTGCCGTCAGTATCATGAGACTTGTATTTTCCATTCCGAGAACTGACGAATCAATTTCATTAACAAGTTTGCCGTTGTATTCAAGTTCATTATAAAATCTCGAACTGTCACCGTCGGAGAGTATGCCGCTCAGAAGATTCAAAGCATAAAAATCTTTTGTGCCGAGCTTTGGAAGTTTATAAAAAATGAACTGCCCTTCGAGATGAACATTGTCAAAAACATCATGTCTTATCTCGTCTGTTAAATCATCATCTTCGAAATTAATATTCTTTTTAAAATTATTTTCCGGGATAATATTCCCATAATATTTTTCCAGATGCATTAAGGTTTTATCATAATCAATATCACCAACTATAGATATTACAGCATTATCAGGTCTGTAAAATTTTTGATAAAAATCTTTTACTTCTTCAATTGTTACTTTTTTAAGGTCATCCATATTTCCGATAACAGGCCATCTGTATCCGTTTTTCTTATACAATCTCGACGAGCTTTCTTCTTCAACTGTCCCGTAAGGAGAATTATCGACATACAAAAGTTTTTCTTCAAGGACAACATCTTTCTGAATTTCAAGACTTTCTTCTGAAATTCCAAAACCATTGATCCTGTCAGAATCCAGCCATATTGCCGTTTCGAGCTTGTTGGATGGCAGAGTGATAAAATAACTTGTACTGTCACGGGAAGTATAGGCATTGCTGTCACCGCCGTGTTTTGTTAAAATTTCATCAAACTCACCTTTGGGAACATTCGGCGAACCTTCAAACATAAGATGTTCGAATAAATGAGCCAGTCCGGTTTTGTTTTCTTCTTCATCTTTTGATCCGATATGAAAAGTAGTGTTCAAAGCTACCATCGGAATATTCCCGAATTTGCTCATGACAACCTTCATCCCATTACCCAGAGTATGTTCTCTGAAATCTATGGACGGAAGTTCATATTTTGTATCTTTTGAAATTAATTGTTTATCCGGCAAGTTCAATTTTTTTTAAATTCATTGGAAGATAAGTTAACGAAACACTTTTCTTGTTAATCAGAAATTCGTTTACGGAATTTATTATTTCCTCTTTGCTTACTGACAAGTATTGTGAAAGCTGATCATTTATTCTGGCTGCATTTTTAAAAATCAGATGATTAAGTGTAGAGTCGATTGATATATTTATAAGCTTTGAATAAAAGGAAGTAAATCTGAATTCGATCTGATTTCTGACAGTTTCAAATTCTTCATCGGAAATACCTTTTATCACAAACTCATTTATTTCTTCATCAATTTCTTTCCGGATGTCTTCATGATTAATTTTCTGATTATAGAGCGCTTTAAAGAAGAGGACCCCGGCGTCTTTTAACATTATCATATTAGCTTTAACTGACTGCAGGATTTTCTTTTCATAAACCAGTTTTTTGAATAACCGGCTGCTTTTATTATTGGCAATAATTTCCGTAAAAAATTCAAGGCTCAGTTCTGACGGAGAACCTGCTTTTGGAATTATATATGACTTCGAATACAATGGAAGCTGTATGAAATCATATAAAACTTCATTTACATCATCTTCTAAATCTTTGATAATATTTTCTTTTCTTACAATATTATTTTCTTTTTTTATGTCCGAAAAATATTTTTTAATATTTTCTTCAGCATTTGAAAGATCAATATCTCCGGAGATCATCAAAATGCTGTTTTCCGGAGTATAATATTTATTGTGAAATTCTACAGCTTCGCTGACAGTAACAGAATTAATATCTTCTGCTTCGCCAATTATTGAAGATTCATAATTAGAATCCGGAAAAGTGTTTTTCATAATATCGTTAAACAAATTACCGTAAGGAGAATTTTCATATCGTTGCTTTTTTTCTTCGATGACTACATTCTTCTGATTTGCAAGATTTTCTTCTGTAAGATCTAAAGAGTTCATTCTGTCAGATTCAAGCCAGAGCGCAAGTTCGAGTTTGTTGGACGGAACTGTATTGTAATATAAAGTGGCATCCTGCATAGTAAAAGCATTATTTGTTCCGCCGGATTTTAAAATAAACTCGAAATGTTCATTTTTTTTGACATTTCCTGAGCCCTGAAACATTAAATGTTCAAATAAATGAGCAATGCCTTTCTTTTTCAGATCCTCATCTTTAGAACCGACATTATAGCCAACGGATAAATTTATTACGGGAAGACTATTATCTTTGTACAGAATGCAGTGAAGTTTATTGGGGAGATCGAATTCGTGAAAATCCAATGATTTCATTTTCATATTAGAGTTAATTAAGGAATTTTTAATGAAAGATGTGGGATTTTGACCGAATTTACTCAAAGATTAAATTTTTTTTATAATTATAAATGAATAATTATCAAAGTAATTTATTTGAGATTAAAATGCAGTTCATTTTTGCAGAAATATTTCAAATACTAAAACATTCGTCCGGAATGAAGAAAAATTTGCAGTAAATTTTATGAAAAAATTAAAAAAAAGTTATTTAGGACAGATTTTCAAATATAATTATCTTAAAGTTTATAAGGACAGGCTTGATTGCTTAAATAAATGGAATTAAACCTAAAAATTGAAGAATTAAAGGAAAGTAAAAAAAGAATCAGAAAAAATTCAATTAAAATAAGAAAAGTATGTATGATCTATGTAAATAGTTTGAATTTTTACAAATAATTATACAAAAAAGTGTTGGACGTCATGATTTCCTGTATTGACTTTTCTAAGCATTTTCGCTAATTTGAAGTTTTCCCAAAAATCGTAGCAATATTCACTTTAAAATAAGCCAAGAAAAATATACAGGAACAATATTATTGGCGTGTTAAGAAAACAGAAATTTACATTAAAGAAATCTGATGGCACTTAGAAAATTAAAACCGACAACTCCTGCAACAAGATATTACAGTATTTCATCTTTTGAAGAGATCACAAAATCGACTCCGGAGAAATCACTGCTTGCCCCGATAAAAAAATCGGGCGGAAGAAACAATCTTGGAAGAATTACTTCAAGATTCAGAGGAGGCGGTCATAAAAGAAGATACAGAATTATAGATTTTAAAAGAACTAATGCAGGTGAGGCAGAAGTAATTGCAATTGAGTATGATCCTAACAGGACTGCAAGAATTGCACTTATTAAATACGCTGACGGAGAGAAGAATTATATAATTTCGCCAAACGGTTTAAAAGTTGGTGAAAAGATCATTGCAAGCAATGAAGCAGAGTTAAAAGCAGGAAATACACTTGAAATTTCTG
>DAIPYE010000103.1:5156-11775 GCA_036782915.1 Bacteroidota bacterium
CACAGGTAAAATTACCTTCAGGTGAAGTAAGAATGATCTTTAATAATTGCAAAGCAACACTTGGAGTAGTTAGCAATATAGATCACGAGAATATCAGCTGGGGAAAAGCCGGCAGATCAAGATGGAAAGGCAGAAGACCGCATGTAAGAGGAGTAGCAATGAATCCCGTAGATCACCCGATGGGCGGAGGAGAAGGAAAAACATCAGGAGGCGGTCACCCGGTCAGTCCGTGGGGATTACCTGCAAAAGGATATAAAACAAGAAAGAAGAAAAATATTTCAAATAAGTTTATAGTTAAGAAAAGGAAATAATAGTAATGTCGAGATCACTAAAAAAGGGTCCATATTTAGATTATACATTAATTGAAAAGATCGAGAAACTTAACGGTCTTAAGCAAAAGAAAGTAATAAAGACATGGTCGAGATCATGCACAATTACTCCTGATTTTGTAGGACATACATTTGCTGTTCATAACGGAAATAAATTCATTCCTGTCTATGTTTCTGAGAATATGGTAGGACATAAACTTGGTGAATTTTCACATACCAGAACATTCAGAGCTCATTCAGGGCAAAGAAAAGAAGAGAAAGCGGGAGGAAAATAGAAATGGAAGCCAGAGCATTAAAAAGACATATTGGGTCTTCACCGAGAAAAATGAGATTAGTTGTAGACCTGATCAGAAATAAAAGAGTAGATGAAGCTGTAAACATATTAAAGTTTACAAATAAAAACGCTGCAAAAGTAGTAGAGCAGACATTATTATCTGCATACAGCAACCTTGTAAATAAACTTGATTCTGGCAGATTAGCTCAGAATGAAGTTGTAATAAAGGAAGCATTTGTAAACGGCGGTCCTTCTTTAAAGAGAATTTTGCCGGCACCGCAGGGCAGAGCTTTTAAAATAAGAAAGAGATCAGCGCATTTAACATTAATAGTAGAGCAATTAGAAGCAAGTAAATAATTAAAAACACTTTAAGGAGTATTTTTGGGACAAAAGACACACCCGATCGGTTTTAGATTAGGAGTCATCAAGACCTGGGATTCAAACTGGTATGACGACAAAAGTTTTGCAACAAAACTTGTGGAAGATTCTGTAATAAGATCTTACCTGAAGAAAAGACTTGAAAAAGCCGGAATTGCAAATATAAGTATAGAGAGAACTTTAAAAAAGATCACTCTTGGAATTAACACTTCCAGGCCGGGATTTGTGATCGGAAAGAGCGGAAAAGAAATTTCCCAGCTTGAGAGTGAGATTAAAAAGATCACCAATAAAGAGGTTAAGATTAATGTAAATGAGATAAAGAAACCGGAATTAAATGCAGAATTAGTTGCAGAAAACATTGCCGGTCAGCTTGCTCACAGAGTTTCATTCAGAAGAGCGATGAAATCAGCAATAACATCTACAATGAGAACCGGCGCTGAGGGAATCAAGATCATGTGTTCAGGAAGATTAGGCGGAGCGGAAATTGCAAGAACTGAGCAATATAAAGAAGGAAGAGTTCCATTACAGACAATAAGAGCGGATATTGATTATGCATCGGTAACATCACATACAGTTTACGGAGCTATCGGAGTAAAAGTATGGATCTGCAGAGGCGAGAAATTATCCAGAAATTAAAATAAAATCAGAAAATTAAATTTACCGGAGATTAGATTATGTTAATGCCCAAAAGGGTTAAATTCAGAAAAGCCCAGAGAGGACATTTGAGAGGAAATGCGGGTAGAGGATTCACAGTATCATTTGGTACATTTGGATTAAAAGCAACAGAACCGGCATGGATAAAAGACAGACAAATTGAAGCGGCAAGAATAGCTTTAACAAGACACATGAAGAGAGATGGAAGAGTATTTATAAGAATTTTTCCGGACAAACCTGTTTCAAAAAAACCAGCGGAAACAAGAATGGGTAAGGGAAAAGGAGCTCCGGAATTTTGGGTAGCTGTTGTAAAACCGGGAAGAATAATGTTTGAAGTGGATGGAGTTGACAAAAAAGTTGCAGAAGAAGCATTCAGATTAGCATCTCATAAGCTTCCGATAAAAACAAAATTCGTTCAAAGAATAGTTTAAATTAAGAAATTTTAATTAATATAGAAAAAATGAAAGCCAGTCAGGTCAGAGAAATGTCGGTAGAGGATCTTAATATATCACTGAAAGACAATTTTGAAGCATTAGAGAATTTCAGATTCAGACATGCAATTGGTCAGCTTGAAAATTACAAATCAATTTCCAATACAAAAAAGGATATTGCCAGAATATATACAATTCTGAAGGAAAAAGAGCTTAAGCTGAATACAAAGATGAAAGCGGCATCAGTAAAAGGTGATGTAAAATCCACAATAAAGGCAGATACAGAAGTTGTAGTAAAAGAAGTTAAGAAAGCAGCAAAAAAAGTAAGTAAAGGCGGTGCCGGGGACGCAGTTAAGGAAGTTAAAAAAAAGGCAGTTAAAAAAACTGTAAAGAAAGAAAAAGAATAATTTACAAAAGATATTAAATCAGAATAAAACAAAATAAAAAATGTCTGACGAAAACGCAGAAATAACCGGTACAGAAGAGATAAGCAAAGATACGAAAGTTGCTGAAGTTAAAAAAACAAGTTCACATTCCGGAATCAGAAAAACAAGGATTGGGAAAGTTCTCAGCAACAAAATGGACAAAACAATTATTGTCAGCGAAGAAAAGCGAATAATGCATCCGATCTATAAAAAATATTTCAAGAAAACAACAAAGTTTGCGGCACACGATGACAAGAACACATGTGACATCGGAGATAAAGTAAAAATTATGGAAACAAGACCATTGAGCAAGACAAAAAGATGGAGACTTGTCGAAATAATAGAAAAAGTAAAATAATTTATTCACATATATTTTAAAGCACAATATAAATGATACAAGAAGAATCCAATTTAGTAGTCGCTGATAATTCGGGAGCAAAATCTGTAAGATGTATAAGAGTTCTCGGCGGATCAGACAGAAGATATGCCGGAGTCGGGGATATTATAGTAGTAACAGTAAAATCAGCAATTCCCGGCGGAACAGTTAAAAAAGGTGAAGTTTCCAGAGCAGTAATAGTCAGAACTGTAAAAGAGACCAGAAGAAACGACGGCACTTATATAAAATTTGATGAAAACGCAGCTGTTTTAATAAACAATCAAAACGAACCAAAAGGAACAAGAATTTTCGGACCTGTAGCAAGAGAATTGAGAGACAGACAGTTCATGAAAATAATTTCACTTGCGCCTGAGGTAATATAGAATACAACAAGATTATGGAAATGACAAAAACCAATTTTAAGAAAAACGACACTGTAAAAGTAATTTCAGGGAATTCAAAAGGTTCCGTCGGTAAAATACTTTTTATTGACAGAAAAAAAGGCAGAGTAATAGTAGAGAGTGTGAACATTATTCACAAACATACAAAGCCAAACCAGAAAAATCCACAGGGCGGTATCGTAAAACGTGAAGCGCCGATTAACATAACAAATGTAATGTTAATGTGTCCAAAAACAAATCAGCCGACAAGAATCGGTATCAAAGAAATTAAAGATGAAAATACCGGAAAGATCTCCAGAATGAGAATGAGTAAGAAATCCGGGGAAATTATTATCAGTTAATTCAATTATGGCAAAAACAAAACAAGACAGACAAAAAGAATCAGAGCCAAAAAAGAAAGGCGCTGAAAAGCAGGAAACCGGAGAAAAAGAAGTATTTATAGAGCCAAAAGTTCCTATCAGACTTCTTGCACAATACAGAGAAAAAATTGTACCGGAGCTGCAAAAGAAATTCAAATATAAAAATGTAATGGAGTCGCCCAAACTTCAGAAGATCAGTATAAATGTTGGAGTCGGGGCTGCTACACAGGATGCAAAACTTATAGAAACTACTGTAAAAGAAATTGAAGCAATTACCGGTCAGAAACCTGCTGTAGTAAAGGCAAAAAAATCTGTTTCAAATTTCAAACTTCGTGAAGGTGTTGATATCGGTGTGAGAGTTACATTAAGAAATGCTAAAATGTTTGAATTCCTTGACAGATTTATAAACATTACAATTCCAAGGATCAGGGATTTCAGAGGATTATCAGACAAAAGTTTTGACGGAAGAGGAAATTATACAGTTGGAATAAAAGAGCAGATCATATTTCCTGAAATAAATGTGGACAATGTTAACAGGATATCAGGAATGGATATTACATTTGTAACAACAGCAAAAACAGATGAGGAGTCATTAGAACTTTTGAAACAATTCGGATTACCATTTACCAAAAAACAACCAATAACTAATTAATACAATTATTATATGGCAAGAAAAGCATTAATAGCAAAGCAGAAAAGAAGAGAAAAAACAGTTCTCAAATATGCAGAGAAAAGAAAAGAGCTGAAAGAAAAAGGTGATTATGAAGCTTTGCAGAAACTTCCCAGAGACAGTAACTCAGTTAGATTAAACAACAGATGTAACTTAACTGGAAGAGTAAGAAGTTATTACAGAAAGTTTGGTTTATCAAGATTATCATTCAGAGAATTAGCATTGCAGGGAAAAATCCCCGGTGTAGTAAAATCAAGTTGGTAAAATAAAAGATTTAGGAGCATAAAAATGTCAATGACAGATCCAATAGCGGATTATCTAACAAGAGTAAGAAATTCTTTAAAAGCGGGAAAAAGAACCGTTGATATGCCGTATTCAAATTTCAAACAGGCGATCAGCGAGATCCTGAAGAAAACTTCATTTATTGAGGATTTCAAAGTGATTGAAACAGAAAAGAAATTCAGAATGCTTTCGATCAAATTGAAATACAATGACGGAGACAGCGTAATACTCGGTTTGAAAAGAATCAGTAAACCCGGTTTAAGAAGATATGTAAACAGTGCAGAGATACCAAGAGTGAGAAACGGACTGGGAATTTCCATTGTATCCACATCAAAGGGACTTTTAACTGATAAAGAAGCAAGAAGTTTAAAAGTAGGCGGTGAAGTCGTCTGCGAAATTTGGTAATAAATTTTTTAAAGAATATATATAATGAGCAGAATAGGTAAAAAACCTGTAAATATTTTGGATAAAGTAAAAGTTACCCAGAATGACAATAAGATCGAAGTAACCGGACCAAAAGGTACAATGACATTGAATGTTGTCAAAGGCGTAAAAATAGATATTAACGGAAATGAATTATCAGTAACGAGAAATGATGATTCAAAAAAGAACAGGGCTCTACACGGATTATTCAGATCACTTATAAACAACATGGTTGTAGGTGTAAATGAAGGATTTTCAAAAAAGCTTGAACTTGTTGGAATCGGATACAGAGCGGAGTTAAAGGGAAATAATCTTGTAATGATGCTTGGATATTCACATCCGACTGTTTTTTGTGCGCCGTCTGATATAAAAATCGAAGTACCAACTCCAAACACAGTTCTAATAAGCGGAATAAGTAAAGAGTTAGTAGGATTAGTAGCGGCAAAGATCAGGTCATTCAGAGTACCGGAGCCATATAAAGGAAAAGGTATTAAATACGAAAACGAAGTAGTAAGAAGAAAAGCAGGAAAGACTGCAGCAAAATAAACTTGTTAAGAATTTAAAATGAATCAAATACAAAAAAGTCAAAAAAGACGCGAAAGAATCAGATATCAGATTCGAAAAAAATTACGCGGAACTCCGGAAAGACGGAGATTAGTTGTTTACAGAAGTCTGGATCATATATATGCGCAGATAATTGATGATGTTAATTCTAAGACATTGCTGACAGTTTCCACAAAATCAAAGGATGTTGCAGATAAACTTTCTACATTAAAGGGAAAGGTCGAAAAGAGCAAATTAGTGGGAAAAGTTACTGCAGAAAAAGCTGCATTAAATAATATAAAATCTATAGTTTTTGACAGAAATGGTTACTTGTATCACGGAAGAGTAAAAGCTCTTGCCGACGGTGCCCGGGAAGGTGGTTTAAACTTCTAAATAAAATCGGTATATTTCAATGTTACTGATATATTTAGCAACAATTACTCTCGGGTCGTCTAAAGGCAGGACAGCGGCCTTTGAAGCCGTACGTGGAGGTTCGAATCCTCCCCTGAGAACACAATTTTAAACTGAATTACAAAGAAATTAAAATTAATGATTAAAAAAAAGGGTTATAAAGCAGGTGAGTTAGAGTTAAAAGAAAAAATGGTGAAAATATCCAGAGTCGCGAAAGTTGTAAAAGGCGGACGTAGATTCAGTTTTTCAGCAGTTTCAGTTGTTGGAGACGGAAAAGGACATGTTGGTATTGGATTAGGTAAAGCAAATGAAGTAACCGATTCGATCAGAAAAAGTGTAGAAGATGCAAAGAAAAACGTAATTATTGTTCCGATATTAAAAGGGACAATTCCTCATGAGATAATCGGAAAATACGGAGCTGCAAAAGTAATGCTGAAACCGGCTTCACCCGGAACCGGAATTATTGCCGGTGGTGGAGTAAGAGCAGTATTGGAATCAGCAGGAGTTCAGGATGTATTGACAAAATTAATGGGCTCTTCAAATGCACATAATGTTGTAAAAGCAACAATGCAGGCATTATTGTCATTAAGTGATGCAAAAACAACTGCTGACAGAAGAGGAATTACTCTGAATGAGTTATTCTCAAATTAAAATTTCTAAAAC
>DAIPYE010000104.1:0-11682 GCA_036782915.1 Bacteroidota bacterium
AAGCTCCGGAAGAAAGAACTGATGAAGATAATATCACAATACTTCAGCGGTCTTTGCAAAAAGATCCGGGTAATGTGATAATTATGTTACAGCTTGCTGATCTTTACATTAAAACAAACGATAACAAGTCTGCAAAAAAGACTCTTGAAAAAGTTCTGGAGATTGATCCGTATAACAAGGATGCCGCTGAGGGTCTCAAAAAATTAGAGTAGTTTATTTAAAAATAAACCTGACTTCAATATGAAAATTATATTCAAACAAATTTTAAACAAATGAAAATTACAAAGTTTTTAAATATACTTCTGTTAATTGCTCTGATAAAAATATCTTTTAATCATGATCTGTTTTCACAGACTGACGTGAAAATGAATATTAATGAGATAATTAAGACTGCAATTGAAAACAATCAGACCATTAAATCATCTTCTCTTAACATAAAAAAGGAAAATGCAGTAAAGCTCAGATCTTTTAATATTCCCGATCCTGAATTGTTCATTGAATATAACGGCATAGATGGAAGCTTAGATAATGCATTGGAAAGGAAGATAGGTATTATTCAGAATATAGAATTTCCGACAAATTACTTCCTCCGCTCGGACGTTCAGAATTCGCAGATCCGGATAGCGGGAGAGGAGTTAAATATTGCCGTGAACTCACTCAGAGAAGATATAAAATTAAACTACAACAGGTTACTATTGATCAATGAACTTCTGGAAATTGCAAAAGATAATTTAAAAACTTATGAAGAATTTTTATTTACTGCTGAGAAAAAATATACTGCCGGCGCAACTTCAAATCTGGAAGTACTTGGCGCAAAGGTGAACAAGATAAAATTTGAAAATGAAATAAAGAATCTTGAATCTGAATTCCGATCTTCCCGGCTGGAGATCAGAAAGCTTATGAATGTGAACTATTACATAACTCCGGCAGATGAATTTATATTCAGAGAAACAGCCATCTCCAAATCTGTTCTTGTGCAAAGCGCTGTCAGTAATAACCCCGAACTTAAAATGACAGAATATCAGAAGGAAAAATTTTCGAATAATTATTCTTTGTCAAAGAGTGAACTTCTTCCTGATTTTAGTTTTAAATATTTCAGACAGAAGATCGGAAGTGACGATAACTACTGGGGTATGGAACTGGGATTGGGAATTCCACTTTGGTTCTGGTGGGAGCCATCCGGTAAAATAAAAGAATCAGACTATGAATTACAAATTGCATCCGGTGAAGTAAATATAATGAAAAATTCTATTGAGATTGAAATTGACAAGAAATTAGAAGAGTATGAAAACAATTTAAGACAGGTGAAATTTTTTAACGAAGAGGCAATAAAAGAAGCTGATGAGATTCTCAGACAGGCAAAAAAGAGTTATGAAGTCGGTGAGATCGGATACGTGGAATACCTTCAGGCGCTGAACCTGGCTTATGATACACAAACTCAGTATCTGAATGCAATCTTCAATTACAATAATACAATTATAAATTTAGAAAAAATTACAGCAGGAGAGATCAAATGAATTTCGTTTTAAAAATAAAAGCTTTTGCACTTTTCAGATCAGCATTAATTTTGTTATTGTTATCGGCAGGATGCAGCGATAAAGAACAAATGAAAAATGAAGTTAAAGATGACATTCAGAGGTAACAGAACATAAGGAAGAAAGTGAGCAGCACACTGATGAGGTAGCACTTACTGAAGAGCAGATCACACTTATGGGAATCGAACTTACACCGATAAGTGCTCAGAATATCAGCGGCTATGTAAAAGTAAACGGTGAGATCATGATGAATCAGGATAATGAATCAAAGGTCGGAAGCATTATTCCGGGCAGGGTGTCAAAGATATTTGTACAGGAAGGTTCGTTTGTAAGAGCAGGACAAACTCTGGCTTATATTGAAAATCCTGAATTAATAAATGCTCAGGTTGAATACCTTGAAGCAAAACATGAGTTTGAACACACAAAAACAGAGTTTGACAGACAACAGACACTTTCATCGGATAACATCGGATCGAAAAAAGATCTTGCAAAAATAAATGCTGATTACGAACATGCCGTAATTGGTTTAAAGTCAGCCGAACAAAAACTGTTAACATATAAAATTTCCATTCCCGGACTTGAAAATTACGAGGACATTGCAAATCACGATGAACTTCAAAGGTTTTACCCGGTTACTTCTCCCATAGCAGGAAAAATAGCTTCGAGAAATGTAACAGTCGGGCAATATATAGAACCTTCAGTAGATATGTTTCATGTAGTAAACACTTCTACTGTATTTGCAGACTTAAGTATTTTTGAAAAAGATCTTCCATATGTTAAGACCGGACAGAAAGTAATGGTCGAAACAGGAACAAATAATAAAGATGGTTATGAAGGTAAGATCTCATTCATTAATAATGTTTTTGACGATGAGAACAGATCTGTAAAAGTAAGAGTATCGGTTGGCAATAAATCCGGAGAGCTTTATCCGTTCATGTTTGTGACTGCCAAAATATTTGTCAATAATGATAATGTTCCGGCAGTCCCTTTGTCCTCAATAGAAGCGGATGGTGAAAATAAATATATTTTTATAAAAACATCTGAAAGAAGATCAACTGAAACACATGAAGAGCATTCTGATCATGGTCCGGAATCAATAGAAGAACACAAAGCAGGTGAAGTTCATCATAGCAAAGAAGGGATCGTTTTTAAAAAAGTAAAGATCAGAACCGGAATTTCAGATGATAAATATACAGAAATTTATCCTGCTGAAGATTTAAATGAAGGAATGGAAGTAGTATCAAAAGGCACATTTTATCTGAAGTCCGAACTCATGAAAGATGAACTGGGAGAGCATGAACATTGACCGTTTTTAATTTTTAAAAAATACTTATTCCGGGATTAAACTTTAATTGTGTTTTGCAGTCAACCTGTTATGCAAAAAATGCCATTCTGTAAGGAATTATTAAACATTTAATAATATTTATATAAAGAGTATATTTCATTAAAAGCCTGAAAAATCAATTTGAAAAAAAACGTAAGAAACATTTCAGTAATATTAATAGTAATTGTCCTTGGAGCGTTATTAATAGTTCCTAAGCTATTATCCGACAAAAGCAAACAGCAAGCCCCTTCAGGTCAGAATACACAGCAACAGGAAATTCCCGTAGATGTGTTTGTGATTAAACAGACAGACCTTGAGAATGAAGTTGCAACTGTAGGAACAATCATTGCAAATGAAGAAGTTGACATCAAAAGCGAGCTGACAAGGAAGATCACCGGTATCTATTTCAGGGAAGGTACATTTGTACCAAAAGGAAAAGTTCTGTTTAAACTGGATGATGCTGATATACTTGCCAGATTAAAGAAACTTGATCTTGATGAAGAATTAAATACAAGACAACAGGAAAGAGAAAAGCAATTATTTGACAAAGGATTGTTAACATCTGAGGAATATGAAATAAGAGAAACAAACATTGAAAAAATAAGAGCCGATATTGAGATACTTGAAGTAGAGCTGGACAAAACTGAGATCAGAGCGCCTTTCTCAGGAATAGCCGGATTCAGGAATGTAAGCATAGGAAGTCTTGTAAATAACACGGCTATTCTTACAACAATTCAGGATATAAGCAAAGTAAAAGTGGATTTTTCAATTCCCGAAAAATATGTAAGCGTTTTCAGTCCCGGTCAGAATATTACATTCAGAGTGGACGGGTCAGACGAAGATTTCACAGGAAGTGTAATTTCTTATGAACCAAAACTGAATGAAAACACTCGGAGCATAATAATCAGAGCTTCTGCAAATAACAAAGGTAACAAACTCTTGCCGGGAACTTTTGTAAAAGTCAAACTGGAACTTGATAATATTAACAATGCAGTTATGATACCGACCGAGTCCGTTATTCCTAAACTTAAAGGACAAAGTGTATTTCTCTATCAGAACGGGATTGCAACCAGTAAAGATGTTGAAACAGGTATCCGGACTGAAAAGGAAATTCAGATAATATCTGAATTAAATGAGGGGGACACAGTTATCTCCACGAACATATTGCGTTTAAAACCTAATTCGAAAGTAAAGATCGTAAACATTAATTAAAAACATGACTTTATCTTCAGTCTGCATAAAAAGACCGGTACTTTCAATTGTACTTTCTATAATTCTTGTATTATTCGGAATTGTAGGATTTTTAAGTCTTGAAGTAAGAGAATATCCCAACATAGATCCTCCCGTAATAACAGTTTCGACCTCATATCCCGGAGCAAACTCAGATGTTATTGAAGCTCAGATAACAGAGCCTCTGGAACAGTCAATAAACGGAATTGACGGTATTTCAATAATGTCCAGCACCAGCCGTGAACAACAAAGCCAGATCACCGTTGAGTTTAATCTCGATAAAGATATTGATGCTGCGGCAAATGATGTCAGAGACCGCGTAGCAAGAGTTCTTCGTTCACTTCCGCCAGATATAGAAAACCCTGTAGTGGAAAAATCTGATGCAGATGCTGTTCCGATATTAATAGTTTTTGTAAGCAGTGAAAACATGAGTGTTCTGGATGTAAATTCATTTGCATCAAATAACATTGCTGAAAAAATTCAGACAATTCAGGGAGTCAGCGCAACAAGATTATTCGGTGAAAGAAAATATTCAATGCGTTTAAGATTTGATCCTGATAAACTTAATTCTTATAATCTTACACCATTAGATGTTCAAAGAGTATTGGAACAGGAAAATCAGGAACTTCCATCCGGCAGAATAGAAGGTGACAATACAGAACTTACAATAAAAACATTCGGCAGACTTTCTACACCAAAGGAATTTAACAATTTAATTATTAAGCAGCAGGATGGCAGTATTGTCAGATTAAGTGATGTTGGTTATGCAGAATACGGAGCCGAGAATGAAAGAAATGAAGTTAAAGGAAAAGGATTGCTCGGTGTAAATATTGCAGTAATTCCTCAGCCCGGAGCAAATGTACTTCAGATATCTGACGAATTCAATAAAAGATTTGAAGAGATCAAAAAAGAGCTGCCTCCCGGAATGAGCGCAGAAGTTGTTTTTGATTTTTCAACATTTGTAAGAACAACGGTTAAAGAAGTTGAGGAAACAATTTTCATAGCATTTGGTCTGGTTGTGCTTATAATATTTTTATTTTTGCGGGACTGGCGTTCGACATTCATACCTGTTCTTGCAATACCCGTTTCGATCATTGCAACATTCTTTATAATGAACATAGCGGGATTTTCCATAAATGTACTGACTCTTTTCGGAATAATCCTTTCAATAGGTCTTGTGTGCGATGATGCAATTGTTGTTCTTGAAAATATTTACTCAAAGATAGAACAGGGTATGACTCCAATGCAGGCTGCTTATAAAGGATCAAAGGAAATTTTCTTTGCAGTTGTATCTACTACTATTACACTTGCAGCAGTGTTTCTTCCCATTATGTTTTTGCAGGGACTTACCGGAAGATTATTCAGAGAGTTTGCAGTTGTGATAGCCGGTTCTGTTCTTATTTCAGCTTTTGTTGCACTCACACTTAGTCCTATGTTAAGTTCAAGATTGCTCAAACATCACGAGCCAAACTGGTTTTATAAAAAAACAGAACCGTTTTTTATCTGGCTTGTAAATTCTTACAGAAAAGCACTTGATTCGTTTATGAACGTCAGATGGATAAGTATTGTAATAATGATTTTTATCTTTGGAATGATATACTGGTTAGGATCTATGCTGAAATCAGAGCTTGCTCCTCTGGAAGACAGATCAAATCTCAGAATTTCAGTTACAGCCCCGGAAGGTTCATCATTTGAATTCACGCAAAAATACATCAGGAATATAGGTCAGTATGTGATCGATTCAATTCCGGAAGCTTATTTTCCGATTGAGATAGTTGCAGGCGGAGGCGGCGGAGGCGCCGTTAATTCAGGAGTCGTAAACATTTATTTATCAGATCCCGAAGACAGATTAAAAGCACAGGAAGAAGTATTCAGAAAACTTTCAAAAGAGATAGCTCAGTTCTCGGGAGTAAGAGCATCCATATCTCAGCCGCCTACAATCGGAAGCAGATTCGGCGGACAGCCGCTTCAGTTTGTAATACTTGCGCAAAATTACGATAAACTTGTAGAAGTATTGCCTGAGTTTCTCGATGAAGCAAATAAAGATCCGCGTTTGCAGTTTGTCGATGTGAATTTAAAAGTAAACAAGCCGGAGATCTCTCTTACTATTGACAGAGAGAAAGCTTCAGAACTGAATGTTTCTGTTGAAGATATTGGCAGAACATTACAGACAGCATTCGGCGGGCAAAGGATGGGTTACTTTCTTAAAGACGGAAAACAATATCAGATAATAGGTCAGCTCAACCGTGAATTCAGAAATAAACCCGGAGATCTTAAGTCTTTGTTTGTAAAAAATTCTAACGGTGAAATGATACAGCTTGAAAATCTTGTAAAGATTGAAGAGCAGGCTGTCCCGACATCAAGATTCAGATACAACAGAAATGTATCGGCTACGATATCCGGCGGTATGAAAACCGGATATACATTAGGTGACGGTAATGCTGCATTGCAGGAAATTGCGGACAAAGTTCTCGACGAAAGTTTCTCCACTGCTTTTACGGGACAGTCCAGAGATTTTCAGGAAAGTTCTTCAAGTTTATTATATGTTTTTATTTTTGCGATTATAATAGTGTATCTGGTATTATCGGCGCAGTTTGAAAGTTTTGTAGATCCGGTAATTATAATAATAACTGTTCCGCTTGCCCTTGCAGGAGCGCTGCTGTCTCTCTGGTATTTTGACATGACAATAAATATTTTCAGCCAGATAGGAATAATTATGCTTGTCGGACTTGTGACAAAAAATGCGATTCTTATAGTTGAGTTTGCAAATCAGAAAAAAGAATCAGGGCTTGACAGATTCGATGCAGTTAAAGAATCAGCAGTCAACAGGTTCAGACCAATACTTATGACATCACTTGCAACCATACTTGGAATTCTTCCCATTGCTCTGGGATTTGGAGCAGGAAGCAGAATATCACTCGGAATTACTGTTGTCGGTGGTTTGATTTTTTCGGGATTCCTGACTCTTTTTATTGTTCCTGCCGTGTATTCATATCTTTCAAGTAAAACAGTTAAAGTAGTTGAAGAAGAACATTATGAAGTTATTGATACACCTCTTCTGGAAACATAAATTTCCCTTATCAAGTATTCTTCCTGAAAATTCCTAAATATAGTTCAGAGATATTTTCAGAGTCCGTGTTGTTATTTTCAGATTCAGAATACAGATCCTCTTCGGTATCATCCATAGTTTTAGAAATGTCTGTTTCTTCATATAAAGAGCCGTCTTCAGATTCAGAATATTCCTGATTTTCCGAAAAATCGCTTTGATCATATTCATAAAAAGAATCTGTACAATCAGAACCGGATAACTTTCCGGGTTCATAGTAAGAGCAGCCTGGTCCGACATACCATATAACACCATCTTTCATTACCTGACCTTTGTAATTTTCCTGCGCATTAACTGAACTGCAGAACATAATTACTACTACTATTATTGCTGTTTTAAAGTTTTTCATTTTTCACTCCTATGTTATTTAATTATTAAATTTGTTTACCAAAATTAAGAAGTCATTTAACTGACTTTGACAAAATTGAAATAATTGAATAAAGTAAAAATAGAGGAGAAATCATTATTTATATAGTGGAGAATACTTTGTATGGGTTAAACATTTTTACAGGAAAGGAATAAAAAAAACCGGAAGAATTTTCTGCGGGTTATTTAACATTGCGCAATTGTTGTTTCTGCTGAGTCACCCGCAAATTAAATTTTAAATTTAAAAGTAAACTTTATGCTTGGACTCAGCAGTGGAATAAAGCATCAGTTACTTACGCCTGAGTCCTTAGAAAAAAAGAGTAACCCACTAATAAGCATACCATCGCTGAATCCTCTCTAAAATTTCGTTTTATGTTATAATTCAAAATTGTAAATTGTAAATAATTAATTATAAACTAAGAATAGCAGACAATTTTTCTAAAATAATAATTTCAGAAAATTGAAAACAAAGATGTAAGATGGAAGCAGAGATTTCAAAATTTCGAAAAGAATTTGAATCATCTAGATGAGGCAATGAACGTAAAAGATCCTGATATCCTACAACGGGCAGGAATGATACAGTTTTTTGAAATGGCATTTGAACTTTCATGGAATGTGATGAAAGATTACGCTCAGGAATCTGGTTTTTCAGATGTAAGATCTCCACGAGATTCAATTAAAAAAGCTTTTGAAATTGGATTATTAACAAACGGACACGACTGGATGAATTTCCTTGAAGACAGAAATCTGACTTCACACGCTTTTGATGAAGAAACAGCAAAAGAAATTGAAAACCTGATTCGAACTAAATATCTTAAGCTGTTGAAAGAATTACATAAATCTTTAAAAAACCGGCAGCATGAATAATAATTTTGGATTAAAGAAAACTGATCTTGAAAATATAATTTCAATATTACAGAAAGAGAGTAATGTCGAAAAGGCATTAATTTTTGGAAGCCGTGCGAAAGGTAATGATAAGTACGGAAGTGATGTGGATATTGCATTAGTAGGAGTAAAGCTTGATCGTAATATTGTAACTCATATAAGTTTTATTTTGAATGAAGAAACATTTATGCCATATAATTTTGATGTTTTGAATTATAATACTATCAACAACAAAGAACTTCTATCTCATATTGATCGTGCAGGGAAATTGATTTATTCCAAATCCTGAAACTATGCTGATTTCCGAATGGAAGTGTTCTTGCTTCCCCCACCAACTCCTATAATTTGTTGTTTCTGCTGAGTCACCCGCAAATTAAATCTTTAATTTAAAAGTAAAATGTATATGGGTATTCAGAATTGGAACAAATAGTTTCTGATTATGAAAGGTTTTAGATTTAAACTTAAGTAATAATAAATTATTTTACCTATAACAATTAACTAAATAACTTATGGAGTACATCAATATTATTTCAATTAACTCAAACATCAGATTCGGGAAACCCTGCATAACAGGAACAAGAATTTCAGTATATGATGTTCTTGGCTGGCTTGCTTCGGGAATGACAATTGAAGAAATAGTCAGTGATTTTCCTCAACTTTCGAGAGAACAAATACTTGCCTGTCTTGCTTATTCGGCAGATAAAGAGCGAAAAGCCAGAGTTGCGATATGAAATTTCTGTTTGATGAAAACATATCTCATCGAATTCTGAAAAAACTTAATTCTGAATTTGCAAATAGCATTCATTGTAAAAACATAAATCCAAACCCTAAAAATGATTTAGACATTTGGAATTATGCAAAGTCAAATGATTTTACAATTGTTACATTTGATGAAGATTTTTATGAATGGATGATATTAAAAGGATTCCCTCCTAAAATTATCTGGCTTAGAACAGGTAACACCACAACAAATAATATTGCAGAAATAATTAATAAAAAATCATTGGACATAAAAGATTTTCATGAAAGCAAAGAAGTTGGTATATTTGAATTGTATTAATTCAATAAAATCACGAAGAGACTCTCCTGATTTTAGATGTGTGATTTGTGATTTTAGATTTAAATCCAAGATCTCCTATCTACTATCTACTATCTACTATCTAAAATCCATTTTCTTACCTCCGAAAGAGTCTCCGGTGCTTTTTCGGGACACTCTGCCATCTCATACAAGTCCCCCGCATCCTAATGCAGGTCACACAAAAACTATTGCAGCTTTCCCGCATTCCGTTGCATATCATAAAAAATCAGAGAAATGACATTCAGAAACCTCTGTATATCATTTGATCAATAAATATCAGCGAAAAGATCTAAAACATTTGCATCCGTTCTTGTAACAATGAGACTCGCAACTTTCACAAAGAAATAATTATGTGAATAGAAGTCGTTCATTCAAGCCGCAAACCCAATCCGAATTAGTACAAATTAAGTCATAGAAAAAACAATACCGTCCGTTGAAAAAACAAATTGAGTCATTAAATTTTCAAAACCTCTTCTTTGAAAAACAAACATAACTGTTTGGAAAATTATGGAAGTCATTTATTGTAAAATTGTGTAAACAATAAATGAAATAACTGTCATGAAATATAATTCTCATCTCATTAAATAAATAAATGTGTTCGTTTCAAAATCATTTATTCACTCTGTCAGTTAAAATCACTTACAATAAATTACAATCATTCCTTCTAAAAAAAATACTGCGGCAGACACTTGTCATTACTGCACTTTATTGAATTTTTAAAAAACACTTTTTAAAATATTGCGATTCTGTTACAGAATTAAAGCTTTTTCGAAAACCCATTTTCACAAACACGAAATATTCACCTTTGACAAAATAACTAAGTGTTTCTAATTTACAATAAATTAAAAATTGTATATGAAAATTAGAAAAAGACCCAGAGCTCCTCCAAAAATAAAAGACTACTTAGCAAACAAACAATTTTAAAAACTTATAAAAAATAAAATTATGACAAACTTTAAATTAACAAAGCCACAGGAAAATAAATTTTCCATGTTCAAAGATCTGGAATCTATACTGGAAAGAAATAAATCAATAGTTGACAGGATTCCGCAGTTAGCTGATTCAACTGCAAAGTTCAAAGATGTTATTTCTCAAATCAGCATAAAAGCTGTCATGAAAAACAAAGTATTGAAAGGATCTGTTATAACTAAAACCAACAAGAGAATTGAACTCGAATCTGCAATAATCGAAAACTCTTCGGCATTATATGCGTTTGGGGCAAAGTCTGAGAATGAAATGATAAAAGCTATTGCAAATGTAAATGTTTCTTCATTGGACAGATTAAGAGATACTGACATAATTAATAAAGCTACATCAATTTTGGATGCTATAGTTAATAATTCAGATGCTCTTAGTTCATTTGCTGTTACAGTCGAAGATATTAATAACTTAAGAAATTGCATAAATAATTACAGATCATCCAGTTCAGAAACATCAAGTTCAAAAACAGACAGCATGATCATTACAAAATCACTTCAGGAATTTTTCCAGACTGGTACCTACATTCTGAATGATGAAATTGACAAGATTGTCGATTCATTAAAAACCAAGGAGAAAAATTTCTATGACAGTTATTATGCTGCAAGGTCAATAAAGAATCTGGGCATTCGTCACAAAAAACAATTGCCCGGACAAGCTCCGCTTACATCCGGAAGCTGATCGGAAACAATATAAAAAAATCGTTCTCATTCACTATTATCGTAATGGGAACGATTTTCTGTAATTGCATAAGATTAGTCTGTATTTACATTATTCCCAAAAGCTGTCACGGCGTAACAGCACTAACACCAACATTATTTTCAACAATACTGAGATCACCTGCATCAACAAAATCATCTCCGGTCACATCTGTACTTACGTATCCGGAAAGTGAATTTGCAGCATCATTCTCAGTCATGCTCATGTCTGTAGCATCTATTATCATGTCCTGATTTACGTCTCCGCTGTAGAAACAATTTTCCAGCAGTTTGTAAACTTCATTATCTCCGTAAGCTTTTGAAGCAAAATCCGTAAAGTCATAATAGTGATAATCATTAACTATAAAGGTAACCGGCTGTTTACTCCATGTCTCAATTGTATTTCTGTGATTTACAGAAATATAGTAATCACCTGACGGAGCATTAAAGAAACAAAAATTACCGCCGTATGTGCCGCAAAC
>DAIPYE010000105.1:0-11671 GCA_036782915.1 Bacteroidota bacterium
TATTACAGAATTGCTGAAACCTTTTGATCTGAAGATCACATTACTGGTCGGCGGACAGAAGAAAAAATTACGTGAGGAAATACTCGGGGATATAAAGTCAGGGAAATCAAATATAATTATCGGTACACATGCATTGATTCAGGAGAAAGTTGAGTTTAATAATCTGGGATTTGTCGTGATAGATGAGCAGCATAAATTCGGCGTGATGCAAAGAGCAAGATTGAAAGAAAAAGGATTGAATCCTGACGTGCTCGTAATGACAGCGACGCCTATTCCGAGAACTCTGTCGATGACATATTACGGTGACCTTGATGTTTCTGTCATAGATGAACTTCCGAAGAACAGAATTCCCATAAAGACTGCCTTAAGATCTGACAAAGACAAAGCCAAAATTTACAATTTTATCAGATCCGAAATTCAGAAAGGAAGACAGATCTATATTATTTATCCGCTCATAGATGAATCTGAGAAACTTGATCTGAAATCCGCTGAAGAAAATTATTTAATTCTCAAGAATAATATTTTCAGAGATCTTGAAGTCGGAATGGTTCACGGAAGATTATTCGGCTATGAAAAAGATGAAGTCATGGAAGATTTTAAACTCGGAAAAATAAATATATTGGTTTCGACAACAGTTATTGAAGTCGGCATTGACATTCCAAATGCAAGTGTGATGATAATTGAAGAGTCACAAAGATTCGGATTATCACAGCTTCATCAGTTAAGAGGCAGGGTCGGCCGGGGAGCTGAGCAGTCATACTGCATACTGGTTGCGAAAAACTTAGATGAAATTTCTTCAAAGCGATTGAATATTTTGTCTGAAACGAATGACGGATTTAAAATTGCCGAGGCAGATATGGAGATCAGGGGTCCGGGTGAATTTTTTGGCATTCGTCAATCAGGAGTTTTGAACTTTTCCTGCACTGACCTTGAAAAAGATAAAGACCTGCTGGAAAAGGCAAGGAATATTGCTTTTAAAATAATTGCAGACGATGTGCAACTGAGAAAACCGGAACACAAAGTTATAAAAAGTGCCTTTCAAAAAAATTACAGAGATTCATTATATTTAATGGAAATAGCATGATTAGG
This sequence comes from Bacteroidota bacterium, assembly GCA_036782915.1. Classification (GTDB taxonomy): domain Bacteria; phylum Bacteroidota; class Ignavibacteria; order Tepidaquicellales; family Tepidaquicellaceae; genus JAEUSI01. The sequence goes on from DAIPYE010000105.1 coordinate 1,090, forward strand.
TTTTAGGCTTCCCCAAAATTTCGCAGGAATAAAACCTTCGGCTACCATTCACCATTGACCATTGACAATTGACCATTCACTTTTCACAAATATTTATACGTTTTCTATTAAAATAAAGCCGGAAATTGAAAAACCGATCTTCAAAGACAGAAGTCATAATACCGTTACTTACGATCATATCAGATGCTGTTGCGATATTTGCAGCATTTGAACTTTCATATTATATCAGATTTTACACTAGTTTTCAGAATATCTTTCCTGTAACTAAAGGAATTCCTGATATTTACGGATACAATATTTTTGCATTAATGGTCATACCAATCTGGATCATCATATTTCAGTCAAGAAAAATGTACAGACTTAAAAGGAATGTTTTCATTCTGGATGAATTATTTGTCATAATAAAAAATGTTTCGATCGGGATCTTAATTGCAATGGCTCTTATATTTTTACTTAAGGAAGATTTTCCATACTCAAGACTGGTATTTTCGCTGATCTGGATTATATCTATAATACTCATTACTTCCGGCAGATATATTATGCTGAAAATTGAAAAGAATTTATACAATAAAAATATTGGGGTAAATAAAGTTGCAATACTGGGTAACAATGATATGGCAAAGAAGATATATGATAAATTCACAAATGATAAATTCGCAGGTTATACTGTATCCGGATATTTTTCTTACAGAGACGATTTTAAAGTTAATTTAGATAATGTGCTTGAAGACAGAAATTATCTTGGAGATTTCAGAAATATACCCCAAAAAATTAAGGAGCTTGAACTTGAAAAGATCCTGATCTCACTGCCTTCCGGTGAGCACCGGATATTATATGAACTTTTTAAGATCTGTGAAGGGATCAATGTTGAATTTATGTATGCTCCTGATTTTGTGCATTTGATGACAAGCAGATTGAAGATTGAAGAAGTTGACGGAATTCCGTTTATGAAGCTAAAATCATTTCCGATGAATGTATGGAACAGGACATTAAAAAGGATATTTGATATTATTGTATCATCTTTTCTTCTGCTGATACTTTCGCCGGTAATGATAATTATAGCAATTTTAGTAAAGCTGACTTCCAAAGGTCCGTTATTTTATAAACAGGAAAGAGTCGGACTGGATAATCAGAAATTTATGATGCTTAAATTCCGTTCTATGAAAGTTGATTCAGAAATAAAGGGTCCGCAGATGACTACAAGGGATGACGACCGATACACACCATTGGGGAAAATTCTCAGAAAATACAGCCTTGATGAACTTCCTCAGTTTCTGAATGTGCTTATAGGAAATATGAGCATAGTCGGACCCAGACCCGAAAGAGAATTTTTCATTAATACAATGAAAGACTCCGTTCAGAAATATCTAGAAAGACACAGAGTAAAGTGCGGTATAACCGGCTGGGCACAGGTTAATGGACTGAGAGGTACAAATACTTCCATGCAGACGAGGATAGATTACGATATTTATTACATTGAAAATTGGTCTATAGCTTTCGATATTAAAATTATTTTTAAAACGATAAAAGAAGTACTGTTCTCAAAAGAAGCATTTTAATTTTATAATTTTTAAAAAATTTAGTGGATGATAATTGCCGTTATATATTTTCTGCATGCTATATTTGCTGTCTATGCTTTTGCGAAATCATATCAGAGTGACGGATGGATGCAGGCATTTCTGAATCTTGGATTTATTGTGACATTGTTTGCAGTTTCTCTTACTGTTTGCGAACTTTTTGTGGGACTTTTTATTCCGGATAATGGATACAGTATGAATATTCCTTCAAATCAGGTGCTGCTTTTCTTTCTGAAAACTTCCGGATTTTATTCCCAGCAGGGAACTGTCATCACACTTACTCCAAAGGACACTATTACTCTTATTTTTGTAACCTTACTGGAAATTGCTTTTTATAATTTTTATTTCAAAAAAACCAGTGTTACAAAAGCTGCATAACACACTTTAATAAATTTAAATTTAAACTTAAACTATGATTATTTTTTCTTTGTTAAAAATCACTAATCATTAAATTTTTTTATGAAGAAGATAATTTTAATTCCGTTAATATTAATTATAACAGTACTGAGTATTGCAGCTGTTGTCAATTTCAAAAATTATAACAACAAAAATTCAGAATCTCTTTCCAGAGAAGTTGTTTTGCAGTTTATTGCCTATAACGGCTACGGTAATAATCTTTATATTGATAATGTATTGACCGGAATTCAGCCGGATGTTGATATCATGGTGTCTTCATTTACAAATATAACTTATGATACCACCTATGCTTTCTTTACAAACGGATCTGACACTATTTCCCCGCAGGTCGCTGTTTCAAACATAGGAAGATCTGCAGTTGATTCATTTAATGTATTTCTGGATCTGAATTCAGGTGCATATCTCGACAGTGTTAAAGTTCCTTTGTTGTTACCCGGACAGACAAAGTTCATTAATTTTCAGACACTCGATAATGTTATCGGCAAACCTCTTTATTTAAAATCTTATACATCTTATAGTCTGGATTCAAACAGAACAAATGATACTTTGAGACAATACTCTATTGTACTTCCGGGTTTCAGGAGAAATGTTTTGTTTGAGGAATTCACATCAAATGCAAGTCCGGGATGTGCGAATAATAATCCGGAACTTGATGCTTTTGTAAATTCAAATTTACAGACAGTTACTGCAATAAAATATCATTTACCGCTCGGAGCTTCAGGGATTGATTCATTTTACCTTCAGAATCCTGAACAAAATGCTGCCAGATCATATTATTATTTCGGACAGATCATTGCTGTTCCAACTACTGTAGTTGACGGTAAATTAATAGCGCAGATTCCATACGGTGACAGCATTAATTTGTATAACCCTTATTACAAAAGACTGGATAAAGGATCTCCGTTAACATTAACAGTTGAAGATGAAAGGCTTGACGGTGATTCAATAAAAGCAAATGTAACTCTTGAAATTGCATCACGGCTTACTCCCGGAAATTACAGATTGAAAATAAATGCTGTGCAGAGATATATAAATTCCACAGCATCTAACGGCGAGACAAATTTCTTTGATGTATTCAGGGAAGTTTATCCTGACACGAATGGGATTATTATACCTGAAGCAATAGGAAGTTATCAGTTCAGTTATACTTATTACAGGGAACCGGATTGGGCTGATTCAACGATCTACACTTCAGTATTTGTTCAGAATAACAGTACAAAGGAAATTTTAAACAGCGCAAAAAGCAGAATTATAATAATTAATCCTCTGTCGGAGCCACTGGTTATTAACAAAAATTTTACTTCAAAGCCGGATATTTTTGAATCATTTGCCGGGATCCGGGAAGTTTTGTATTCACAGGACAGTGTTCAGACTTCGCTTAACATAGAATTATTTGAAGGTTTTTTTCCACCAATTGGATGGAAAGTTTATAATGAAGACGGTTATATCACTTTCAATCAATACAACGGCGTAAACGGACCGACATTGGGGGGTACAAATTCTGTTATCATGGATTTTTTTGATTACAATATTCCTGGTCAAAGAGATACAATGTTTTCAAAAATATATTCGGGATTAGTAATTTCCGATACAATAAGGTTTGATTATGCTTATGCGCAATATAATACATCATCTTTTATTGACAGCTTAACTGTAAGAATTTCCGCAGACGGCGGACTTACATTTCCGCTGGAAATATTCAGGAAAGGCGGCATTCCCCTTTCCACAGCACCGCAGACTACTGCTTTTTTTATTCCGTCAAACAGCACACAATGGAAATCATTTAAATTTTCGCTGGGTGGAGTTGTTTCAGTGAATAATGATCTATCAAATTTTCCTGATAAATATATTTTAGATCAGAATTTTCCAAATCCTTTTAATCCTTCGACTAAGATCAGATATCAATTGCCGGTAAGTAACTTTGTTGTAATAAAAATTTTTAATATACAGGGAAAGGAAATAGCAACTCTTGTAAATGAAAAGCAAAGTGCAGGTAAACATGAGATAAATTTTGATGCAAATTCTGTTTCCGGAGGATTATCAAGCGGTGTTTATTTTTATAATTTTAATTCTGAGGGTTATTCTGAAACAAAAAGAATGATGTTTTTAAAATAAAATATAACATGATCAAAATATCAGTAATAGTAATTTTGTTAGCCGGGTTTGTCGCAATTGGCTGTTCATCCGGCAATAATAATGATAATGGCGGATTTGTATTCGGAAAAGGCAAATATAAATTCAAAATGTCCGACAGTTCGGGAACTGAATATTTAAACGGAATTCTTAATGTTAAAAATTATGAGAACGGAGTTATCTCGGGAACTTATGAATTTAAGAAAATCAGCAATGATAAATTTGACGGTTTTTCTTCGATGAGCGGAGAGTTCGAAGGGAATGTAAATCTAAAAGAGAAAGTTGTTTTTATAAATACAAATCCAAAGATCGCTGATTCGAATGTATTCTGGAATATGAAGATCGGTAATAAAAGTTTATACGGAAGCTGGCAGTATTCTGTATTCAGAGGAAAGACCTCCGGAGGAAAAGTAAAGGTTTACAATTAAAAGTAAAATTTACCCGAAGTATTTTTTTTTAAATTTTTTCAGAATTTCAAATTCAAAAATTTCTTAATTAAAATAATTTCATTATGAAAAAACTTATTACTTTTTCTGTTACAGGTTTTTTAATACTTATTTTTATATGTCTTTCGGAGAATACTTATTCCTATCCCAGATTTGCAGCTTATTCAGGAAATATGTGTATCGATTGCCACGTCAATCCGACAGGCGGAGGAATGAGAAACGGCGGCGGTTTGAAATTTGCAGAGAAAAAACTTTCGATGGAAATGTTCAGTAAAATTGCAGGGAAAACGAAATTTTCACCCAAACTGACAAAAGATATTTCAATCGGCGGAGATGTAAGAGTGGCGCAGGTAGACAATGAAGTTTCAGAAGGAGTTTCAAATTACAATTCTTTTTTAGCAATGCAGGGCGATCTGTATTTTAATGTAAAGCTTAATAAAATTTTAAATGTATATGCAACTTCCGGAATACAGATACCAAACATTGAAACAGAATATGAAGTATTCGGAATGATATCAAATTTACCCGCAAATACATATTTCAAGGTGGGAAGATTCAGACCTGCTTACGGAACAAGAATAGTTGAACACAGAGCTTATCAGAGAAGTTTATTACTTTATACACCATATGATGCAAATACCGGATTTGAATTAGGAATAAATCCCGACTGGTTTGATATGAATATTGGATTATACAATGTAAGCAGACCGAATTATAATGAATTTACCGGATCAGATCCGCATAAAATGTTTATAGGAAATACAAATGTGAATTTTGCATTTAAAAAATTTGATTTCAATTTTAATATGGGCGGTTCATTCTTAAATGATCCGTATAATGTGCGGGACAGTACTTTTACAGAGACAATTACCAAACTTAAACAGGCATACGGAGTAAATACCAGACTCGGATTTCTAAACAGAATTGCATTGCTGGGTGAAGTTAATTTTGAAGAAAACAAATCTGATTTTCCATTGCGAAGATCTTTTTACGGATTTGGTGAACTGGATTTTGTCATAATTAAGGGACTTGAACTTAGAACACAGTATGAGATCTATGATGTTGACAGGGATATATCAGGTGATGATATACAAAGGATCAGCGCAGGATTTGCGGCATATCCGTTTTTTGGTTTTGAGACAGAAGTAATGGTCAGATTTGTTACTGAAGATCCGGATGTTAAGAACAATGAATTTCAATGGAATTTTCATTTTTATTTTTGAGAATTTAATTCAGTTTAGAAATTTGTAAAAATTTTGTGATCTTTGGCGAAATTCGCAGAAAGTTTTTACTTTATTTTATATGAATATGAATTCGGGTGCATATTTCAGTTTAAAATGTTATTGATTTTAAAATATAAATGTGTAATATTGAAACTAAATTAAAACATTTGTATTCGGTTAGCATATTCTGAGATTATTATTTTTAAAAGTATTTTACCCTTAAAGTTATTAAATGAAGGTTCCAAATCCCGGTATTTTAATTAAATTTCTTTTAACCTCTAATAATATTTAGCTGATAAGCATTTCTACCGATTTCAATATTTTAAACTTAAACAACTAAATATTATATGTCGAAAATATTCTTTGCAATTCCCGCCATTATATTATTATTAAGTTCAATTTCGTTTTCCCAAAATTCCAGATGGGAAAATCTTACGGATTTAAAGAATGTATCTTCAATAGCTGCCGATCCTAATTCAAATAATATTTATTGTGCAACAAAAGGCGGACTCTTTTCTGCAAATGCCATCACCGGTGTTATTACTGCAAAATATACAAATATTCAAGGACTTATCAGTAATGATCTGACAGCAATTGCTTCCGATAATCAGGGTCGATTATGGATCGGAGCTTCAGATGGATCTATTTCTATTTTAAATCCGCAGAATTCAACATGGAAATATATATATGACATTAAAAATTCTACTGAATCAAATAAATTCATAAATTACATACTTCACTCAGGCAATTTTATGTATGTAGCAACAGGATACGGCATACAGAAAATATCGGCTGTGAATTTCAGTTTTGTCGATGCGCCATATTACAGACTTGGAGTTTTTTCCAGTAATACTCCTGTTTATTCTTTAACAGTTAACGGAAATACTTTATATGCTGCCACTAAATCCGGTGTTGCATACGCTAATATAATTACTTCAAACTTAAATGATCCGAACTCCTGGACGAATTATAATCAGATACCGCTTAATGCAGATGTAAAAGCAATTGAAACTTATGACAATAAAATTTTCGCAGGATCTTTATCAGGATTCATGTATTTTGACGGAGCAAACTGGTCTCCTTATCCTAATGCTGCTGTATCAGCGGGAAATATTAAATCAATAAAATCAATTCAGGGTAATATTTATTTTATTTCAATTTACTTTTCAAACAGTTCAGATCTTTCTGTTATTACAAATTATTTAAACCCGAACGATTATTCTGTCCTTGGAAGTTCTTCTTCAAATGCTTTTCCGGTTGCAGGATTATCAAATAACGGAATTATACTTTATTCAAAAGACACAACTGCCTACACATTTCCAAACAGTCCCTTCACAAATATTTTTAACCAAATCACTATAAATAATGATAATTCTGTATGGGCAGCAGGAGGATTACCCAGTAATGGTTTTTATAAATATAACGGATCTGAATGGGAAAATTTTAATTTATCCACTCATCCCGAGATAGGAAATTCAAACTGGTTTCAGAAAATAATTTCCGGAAACGGGAATGTATGGGCACTGGGATTTGGCGGAGGACCAACCCTTATACGGGGAAATACAATTCAGAATTTCAATACAACTAATTCTAATTTACCGGGAATTTCCAATGATCCGAATTTTTGCGTTCCAAACGGCGGTGCTTATGATAATAATGGAATATTATGGCTGTCTTTTTATGGCACAAATACAGGAAGTTCACTTTATACTTATTCCGGAGATAATTCATGGTTTGGATATCAGAATCCTTCCACTATAACTTCAGCGACTCTTTCAAATATGGCAATCGACAGTTATAATACAAAATGGGTAACATCTGGAGGCTCAAGACCGGGACTTTATTTTTTTAATGAAAACACCACCTACTCAAACACAAACGATGATATTTACGGATTTTACAATAACTCTGATTTTGGTGCTGAGGTTACAAATGTATATGATGTAATAATTGATAAGAATAATGAAGTCTGGATCGCAACAAATAACGGGGTTTTCATAATTAATAATCCATTTGCTGCAATTCAAAATCCAAATTTAAAACCACCTCCGGTAAAATTAGGAATTATCTCGGGTAATTTGAGAGTCCCGTTTACTGAAAATTGTATTTCAATAACTTATGATGTTTTAAATAATAAATGGATCGGTACAGAGACCAACGGAGTTTTTCAGCTTTCATCAGACGGATCCACATTACTTGCGCAATATAATACACAACAAAGTCCGATCATTGGAAATCAGATCAAGACAGTTTCAGTCAGTAGTATTTCAGGCAAAGCATTTTTCGGAACAAACAGCGGTATGTCTTCTTTTCAGACTGATGCAATTGAACCTGTTGCTGAATTTGATGAAATAACTGTTTCCCCTAACCCATTCATTCTGCCGTCTAATGTGAATCTGAAAATTGACGGATTAATAGAAAATTCATCTATAAAAATAATTTCTGTATCCGGAGAAATTGTAACTGAATTTGATTCACCGGGAGGAAGGATCGCAACTTGGAACGGTTATAATCAGAATAATGAACTTACTGCATCAGGTATATATATTATAGTTGCCTTTAACAGTGACGGGAGCAAGGTTGGAAAAGGTAAAGTAGCTATTGTCAGAAAATAATTTTCATAAAATCAGATCATAAAAATGTTAGTAATACCTGTAATTGATATAAAAGACGGAAAATGTGTTCGGGGAATTCAGGGATTATCTGATAATACAGAATTCTATTCCGAAAGTCCCATTACTATGGCAAGATTATTCCGGAAAGAAAATTTTAAATGCATTCATATTACTGATCTTGACGGAGCAGTTCATGGTACGATGAAAAATTTTGAACTGATAAAGGAAATAACAAAGTCTGTCGATATTCCTGTACAGCTCGGCGGTGGTATAAGAAATTTCGAAACTGCTGAGAAGATCATAAATGATCTCGGAGTTTACAGAATTGTCATTGGAACTGCAGCACTTACAAATCCGGATTTTATAAAAAAAGCCCTTAAGGAATTTTCACCAAGCAAGATCGTTGTTTGCATTGATGAAAAACTGAATAATGTTGTCATTGACGGCTGGATCAATTATGCCGGGATTACCCCCCTGGAATTTGCAAAACAAATGGATGAGATAGGGATAACAAGAATTATTTATCAGGATGTAACCAGAGTAGGAAATTTATCCGGTCCGCATATTCCACGATTGATTGAAATTGCAGAAAATACCAACATGAAGATCACTGCAGCAGGAGGCATTTCAAATTACAGCGATTTAAAAAAAATTCAGGATATAGAACATTTGGGAGTAGATTCAGTGATGATTTCAAGAGCATTATACGAAAATCAGTTCCCCTGTCAGAGAATCTGGAGAGAAATAGAATCAAAAGATATTTCCCTTGATCTTCCCCGAATTAATTAACTCGTTTTTAATCTTCATTTCATATCATATTATTTTCTATTACAAAATCAAATCTAAATATTGATAAACATACATTTCCGGACAGAGTAATCCGCAGTCTGACATCCGACAATTTCAGAGTCTGTTTATTCTTTGCATTAACTAATTTTTTGATCCTGTTTTATTCTTTTCAGATCAGATTTTTCGGAGATGATTTTGGATGGCTGCTTGCTGCCAGAGATAATACTTTAGATCTTTTGCCTGACTATGCTTTTTCTCCTGACCCGTTTTCATATTTCAGACCTCTTCCGAAAATGTTTTTTTTTGTGACATGGAATTTATTTCATGATAATTTCTGGATGTACAGAATATTTATAGTTCTGCTGCAGATCTGTTCTGTCATTCTGATCTATAAAATTGCTTTGGCATTAAAATACGATAATGTTACGGCATTTATTTCAGCATTAATGTTTTCAGTTCTGACATGTCATACTGAAGCATTGTTTTTTATCAACTGCATAAATGAACTGTTCTCAGCTTTTTTTATTTTATGGGGACTGTATCTTTTTTCAAAATATCCTGATTTAAACATCCCGCGGATCATTGCTGTTATACTTCTGTTCACTGCAGCTTTGTTTTCAAGAGAAAGCGCTGTTTGTTATTTCCCGCTTATTCTTCTTTTTAACTTTCTAAAGGTCAGACATAAATGGAAAAATGTTTTATTTATACTGATCATTCCGGTTCTTATCTATGCTGCAGCAAGGCTCTTATCTGAAATGTATTTTCCGGACAGCAATTTAGGAACAACATTCAGCACAATGGATTTTAACCCTGTAAAACTTTCATATAAAATAATTCACTATTTTATAATGATGCTTTTTCCTGTGAAGATAATATTCGAATTTCTTGGATTTGACTCGCTTGAGTTTCTGATAAAAATATACAGACACCCTGCGGAAAATCTGTTCAGCTTTATACTGTTTTCACTTTTAATTCTTTTTGTATTGATCCTTATTCTAAGCTATATTCTCAAAAAATTAAAGAAGGAAATAATTTTTCCCGTTTTATTTACATTGTCTGCACTGTTCATATATCTTTTTTCATTTTCCACGGCAGAAAGATATTCCTATCTTCCTTCGGCAGGCTTGTGCCTTTTACTTGGAATACTTTATTCAAAGATCAGCTACTCTGAAATTTTAAAAGTATTTTTTATTCTTTTCATAGGAATTCATCTTATTTCGCTCCTGCAGAGATCTTACAGATACAGGCAGGCGGTGGAATTTTCCCACCAGTCCATAAAAAATCTGAATGAGGTAACTAAAAACATTGAAAACGGGTCTCTAATTTTTATGCAATCTCTTCCTCCGAAAAAATACGGCATTTATTTCCTGAACGTACCGAAT
>DAIPYE010000106.1:0-11601 GCA_036782915.1 Bacteroidota bacterium
CCGGGATTCGGAGAAGATGATTATCAGATCGGATTAAAGTATGAACTTCCGGTATTTAAAGCAGTGGGAAAGAATGGATTATTCATTGATGAGATCACACTTTTAAGAGGAAGAAAATTCAAAGAAGCAGATCAGGATATAATTGCAGATCTGAAAAGCAGAGGAAGACTTTACAGAAAAGAAATGTTTGTTCATTCGTATCCGCATTGCTGGAGACACCACGTACCGCTGATGTATTACGCGACTGATTCATGGTTCATAAAAACAACCAGCTATAAAGACAAGATGATAGAAAAGAACAAACAGATCCGATGGCATCCTGAGAGTTTCGGTACGGGAAGATTCGGGAAATGGCTCGAGGAGAACAGGGACTGGGCGCTTTCACGTAACAGATTCTGGGGTACACCATTACCTGTCTGGACATACACAGATAAAAACGGGAAAGAGCATTTTGAATGTATCGGAAGTTTAAAAGAGTTAATTGAAAGAGCCGTTAACTTTAAAGATGTTTATAAGAATGCTGATATGAAAAGTGAAAATTTAATTTTTGATGAAAATATTGATCTTCACAAACCATTCATAGACGAAATTATAATTAATTCAAAAGACGGACATGAAATGAAAAGAGTGAAAGAAGTAATAGACTGCTGGTTTGACAGCGGCTCTATGCCTTTTGCTCAGCATCATTATCCTTTTGAGAATAAAGAGCTTTTTGACAAAAGTTATCCGGCAGATTTTATAGCAGAAGGTCTTGATCAGACACGCGGCTGGTTTTATACATTGCATGCAATCGGAACATTTTTATTCGATAAACCCGCATACAATAATCTGATAGTTAACGGAATGATTCTGGATAAGAACGGCAAGAAGATGAGCAAATCTCTGGGAAATGCTGTGGATCCTTTCGCATTAATGGAAAGTTACGGTGCGGATATTTTGCGATGGTATCTGATAACTTCATCACCGGTCGGAAATTCAAAACTTTTTAATGAAGATGATCTGGCTGAAGTTCAGAATAAATTTTTTGATACGCTGATCAATACAGTCAGATTTTATATTATTTATGCCAATTTATCTGATTTTGAATATCATGAAACTAAGATAACAGAAATTAAAGACAGGGATATTATTGACAAATGGATATTGTCAAAAGTAAACTCACTGAAAAAAAATTATTTCAGTCTGATGGATAATTATGATATCACAAAAGCGGCGAGAATTCTTTATGATTTTACAATAGATGATCTTTCCAACTGGTATATCAGACGAAACAGAAAGCGTTTAAGAAATCCTGAAAATGAGAAAGATAAACTAGCCGGTTATCAGACATTGTATGAAGTAATAACAGAGCTTTTGAAAATGGTTGCTCCTGTTTCTCCGTTTATTTCGGAGAAACTTCATCTTACTTTATCAGAAAATAATGAGTCTATACATTTATCAGAATACAGTGATTTTGATAATACAAAAATTGATTTAAATTTAGAAACAGAAATGAAACTTGCTCAGGATATAGTTTATCTTATAAGATCCATGAGAGTCAAGAATAATCTCAAAGTAAGGCAGCCGCTTAATCAGGTACTTGTTCCTGTTTTAAATAAGACAGACAAGAAAATGATTTTGAATATGAAGGATGTGATACTGGAGGAAGTAAATGTAAAAGAGCTGAATATCATTGAAGGAGATTCGGATATTATTGTCAAAAAAACAAAACCGAATTTCAAATCGATCGGTCCTAAATTCGGAAAAGATGTTAAAAAGATACAGAAGATAATTAATAATCTTACTGCTGAGCAAATTTCCATAATTGAGAAAAAAGGTAAAATTAAAACAGAGGGTTTTGAGATCACAACAGATGATATCGAGATTTATACAGAGAATATTGAAGGCTGGATCGTCGAATCATACAATGGGATAACAGCGGCACTGGACACAAAATTGAATGATAAGCTTATAGAAGAAGGTTTAGTGAGAGAATTTATAAACAGAGTTCAGAATTTCAGAAGGAACAATGATTTTGATGTTTCCGATAAAATTGAGATCTATTACAGGACTACTGACAACATTCAGGAAGCGATAGTAAAAAACGAGGAATTCATAAAGAATGAAACATTAAGCGAGAAGATCAAGAATGCAAACGGTCAGGACTTTTCATTTTTTAATACAGACATTAACGGTGAAAATTGTGAAATATATCTGCAAAAAATACTTTAACTTTTCAATTATTAATTTATAATTTATTTTCTGTAAGGAGAAGAAAATTGGCAAAAGCAAAAGCAGTAAAAAAGAAAACAATAAAAAAAGAAGTAAAAATGAAAAAGAAGGCTGTTAGTGGAATTAAGCCAAAAAAAACTGCAGAAATTAAGAAAAAGGATACTAAAAAAAAGTTGAAACCTGTCAAAGCCAAAGTTACTAAAACAGTTAAAAAAGCTGCGGAGAAAATTACAAAGACAGTTAAAAAACCTGCAGCGAAAATTTTTACAATAAAAAGCAACAACATCATATCTGTAACACCGCCTGAAAAAAAGGTTAAAAAATTCAAACCAAACAAAAAGACCAAGTATTCAGCATCAGAGTTAAAATATTTCCGGAATATAATTTTAAAGGAAAGAAAAGCAATTATAGAAAGTGCTAAAGCGAACATGGCTTCACTTGTAGATAATGAAACAGGAGAGTATAAAGGAGACAATCTTACTTATTCCACACATATGGCGGAGCAGGGTACGGATGAAATGGAAAGGGAAAAAAATTATCTTTTTGTTCAGAGAGATGAAAAATATCTGGGATATCTGCAGGATGCCTTGACTAGAATAGATCAGGGAACATTTGGAATTTGCATTGACTGCAGGGATGAGCCTAAAAATTTATGCAGAACATGTCCTCTTATACAGAAAGAGAGATTAGAACTGGTTCCAATCACGCAGCATTGCATCGAATGCAAAAATTTAAGAGGATAAAATAAATTTGAAAGTATTAATTGCAACTTTTTTTATCGTTCTGTTTGATCAGATCACTAAACTATATGTAAAAGGTGTAAAGATCCCTATTCTCGGTATAGATGTTCCGGGAATGCCCTACCAGTCTTCAATTAGTGTTTACGGAGATTTTTTCAAAATTACATTTATAGAAAATCCCGGTATGGCTTTTGGATTGCAGATCGGAGGAAAACTTTTTCTTTCTTTGTTTACAATTTTAGCCACTCTTTTACTATTTGTTTTTTTGTATAAGAACAGGAAGGAAAGTTTACTGTTAAGACTTGCACTTGCTTTCATACTTGGCGGAGCCATTGGGAATCTAATTGACAGAGTTTTTTATGGAAAAATATATGATTATGCGCCGATATTTTACGGGAGAGTAGTTGATTTTCTGCATTTTGACTTTCCTAACTTTACAATATTCGGAAAGAATATTTATTCATGGCCGATCTTTAATATTGCTGATATCTTTGTTACGATTGGATTTTTAATGATCTTATTCGGTTACAAGAAAATTTTCCATACTGAAAATGAAGCAAATATTAAAACTGAAACGCCTTTGGATAATACATATTTAAATACAGGTGATATAAATTCTGATAAATTAAATTCAGATTTAGCTTTTTCCGGAAACAGCGAATTTAATTCATACTCAGAGAATAATAATCCGGAATCAGATATAAATTCTGCCCATAATGAAATCAAGTTAACAGAGCCGGAGAATTACATTAAAATTGAGCAAAAATCAGTTAATGATATAAACAAAGACGAAAAACCTGCCGAAAATATTAATTCAAAAGATTCGGATTTAAATAAAAAAACCGGTTAAAGAAATAATTTCATTTAACCGGCAGATTGTAAAATTTTGTATTTTACCTTCCTTCTGCATCAAGAAATTCTTTCCTTTTCAGCAAAGTATCTTTATCCTCAACATGATTTGGATCAGGAATACAACAATCAACAGGACAAACTGCAGCACATTGTGGTTCATCATGAAAACCTACACATTCAGTACATTTATCCGGTGAAATGTAGAAAAATTCATCGGAATAAAATCCTGTTGCTCCTGATGGAGCCGCATCACCGTTACCGTATGATTTTCCGCTTAAAACCCAGTTTGCACCACCTTCATATATTGCAGTATTAGGGCATTCCGGCTCACATGCACCGCAATTTATACATTCAGAAGTGATCATAATTGCCATAAAAAATTCTCCTTATTTATTAAGTTTAACTGATTTTCTTCAGTTTATTAAACTTACTTATTTAAAAATTTGTATTCAATTTTAATATTTTTGCACAAAAAAATAAAATATGGAGTAAATAGCAGAAATCAGGATATTCCTGCTTGTTCATTTCTTTTGGTTTTTCTTTTGGTTTATAATATTAGTAAATTATCAGTCAATTTAAATAATACAGAATAAATGTTTAGTTTTATTAAAAAATTATTTCCTTCAAATGTAAATTCGGCGCTTCCAATAGTAGATGAAATCAATAAATTCTATGATGAGTTTGAAGGTCTCAGTAATGAAGAATTAATTGCAAAAACTACTGAATTTAAAGAAAGAATAAGTTCGGAAACAGAAGAAACACGTAACAGCATTCTGGAAATACAGGAAAAGCTGAAATCTGATATAGAACATAAAGAGAGAATGGATTTATATGATGAGCTTGATAAACTGGAAAAAGAAAGTTATGAAATTACAGCAGCTGCTCTCAATGATATTCTTCCAGAAGCTTTTGCTGTAGTAAAACAAACCTGTAAGAGACTGTGCGGAACTGAATGGACAGCTGCCGGAAATAAGATCAGATGGAATATGATTCCGTATGATGTTCAGTTAATCGGCGGTATTGTACTGCATCAGGGTAAAATAGCGGAAATGTCAACAGGAGAAGGAAAAACGCTTGTAGCAACACTTCCTCTTTATCTTAATGCGCTTGCCGGTAAAGGCGTGCATCTTATAACTGTAAATGATTATCTTGCAAAAAGAGACAGTGAATGGATGGGTGAAGTATTTAAATTTCACGGGCTCACTGTCGGAGTAATTTTAAATGATATGGATTCGAATAAACGCCGTGAAATGTATAATTGTGATATAACTTATGGTACTAACAATGAATTCGGATTCGATTATCTCCGTGATAATATGGTAGTGGACAAAAGTTATCTTGTACAGAGAGAGCATTTTTATGCAATTGTCGATGAAGTTGATTCCGTGCTTATAGATGAAGCAAGAACACCGCTTATAATTTCAGGACCGGTAGATGCTCCTACTCATAAATTCGACGAAATGAATATCAGAGTCAAAAAGCTTGTTGAAGCTCAGAGAAATATGGTAAATAAATTAACAAGCGAAGCTGAAGAAATTATTTCTAAAGGTGAATTATCAAAAGAAGATGAAGCAAAAGCCGGAATGGCAATATTAAGAGCAAATCACGCATTACCAAAGCATAAAAAACTGCAAAAGCTTTTAAGCGAACCATCCAACAAAAAATTACTGCTTGCGACGGAATCAGAATATTTACGTGACAATGCCAAGCAAATGCATATTGTAGATGATGAATTGTATTTTGTAATTGATGAAAAATCTCATATAACTGATCTCACTGAGAAAGGAAGAGAGCTTCTCGCTCCAAGTTCGATGGAAAGGGATTTCTTTACTTTGCCTGATCTTGGAAGTGAATTTGCACAACTTGAAAACAATAAGGATCTTTCCATTGAGGAACGTGAACTGAAAAAAGATGAACTTACAAAAATATACTCTGAAAGAAGCGACAGAATTCACACAGTTCAGCAGTTACTGAAAGCTTACGGTCTTTATGAAAAAGACGTAGAATATGTGATACAGGACGGAAAAATCATGATCGTAGATGAGTTTACGGGAAGAATTTTATCAGGAAGAAGATATTCAGACGGACTGCATCAGGCAATTGAAGCAAAGGAAGGTGTGCATGTTGAAAAAGATTCACAGACTCTTGCAACCATAACACTTCAGAATTATTTCAGATTATACAAGAAACTTGCAGGTATGACCGGAACTGCTGAGACTGAATCGGCTGAATTTTTTGATATTTACAAACTTGATGTAACTGTAATTCCAACAAACAGGGAATGCGTAAGAGATGATTTAAATGATTTTGTGTATAAAACAAAAAGAGAAAAGTATAATGCGGTTATTGATGAGATAACTGAAATGAAAAATAAGAGAAGACCTGTTCTTGTGGGAACAACAAGTGTGGAAGTTTCAGAAACACTTTCCAGAATGTTAAAGAGGAAAAGCATAGCACATGAAGTTTTAAATGCGAAGCAGCATGCAAAAGAAGCTCAGATCATTGAAAATGCAGGTTTGCCCGGAGCTGTAACTATTGCTACTAATATGGCCGGTAGAGGAACGGATATAAAATTAGGGCCAGGTGTTCCGGAAGCCGGCGGTTTGCATATTATGGGAACTGAGCGTCACGAGTCAAGACGTATTGACAGACAGTTGCGTGGTAGAGCAGGCAGACAGGGTGATCCCGGTTCGTCAAAGTTTTTTCTTTCACTGGAAGATGATCTGATGAGATTATTCGGAAGTGAAAGGATAGCGAATGTAATGCAGAGACTTGGAATTGAAGAAGGTGAAGCGATCGAACATAAAATGATCACAAATTCTGTTGAAAGAGCTCAGAAAAAAGTTGAAGAAAATAATTTTTCAATCAGGAAAAGACTTCTTGAATATGATAATGTAATGAATCAGCAAAGAGAAGTTGTCTATACAAAAAGACGTGCAGCTTTAATGGGTGAAAGACTTAAAGATGATATTTTCGAAATGGTGGATAAGGCTATTGACGGGATTGTGAAGAAATATTATGATGAAGGAAATATAGACGGTCTTAAAGAAGAAGTTCAGAGAACATTTCTTGTTATATTAAATGTTACCCCGGAAGAATTTCAAAAACTGGGAGAATCCGGATTAAAAGATATGATTTTAAATGAAACAAGAGCATTTTATGACAGAAAAGAAGACAGATATGGCTCTGATCTGATGGGACAGATAGAAAGATTTGCTATGCTTACAGTGATCGATGAAAAGTGGAAAGAGCATTTAAGAGAAATGGATGATCTGAAGGAAGGGATAAATTTCAGATCCTACGGTCAGAAAGATCCGCTCCTTGAATATAAGACCGACGGTTTTAAACTTTTTGTGGAAATGCTTGATTCAATGTCAACCGGTGTTATTAATTTTATTTTCAAATTTACAACACAGACTCCTGAAGAAGCTAAAGCTATTAAAACTCCGACTCAGTCAAATCAATCCAGAGTTAGAGCATTTCAGCAGTCATCTGAAGGAATGGGGTATATCGGCAGTGAAGAAGGACAACAGCAGGATCCGAATGCTAAACAGGCACCTGTTAAAGTCGGTGAAAAGATCGGAAGAAATGATCCATGCTATTGCGGAAGCGGAAAGAAATATAAAAATTGTCACGGAAGTTCTACTAAAGATGCAGTAAAATAAAATGGAAATTTCAGCAGATACAAAAAAACTTGTAGATCTGATCAATGATAATTCCACGAATTACATTAAGAATAATTATGAGATTTCTATTCTTATCGAAGAAGCAATTAAGTCTAAAAGCTCTCCCGATTTTGAAAAACTGATATTCAAATCAAAATATGTCAATGGATTGAAATCGGTTCTGTCAAACAGAACAATTACAGGTGATGATTATATGGAAAAGATTTTCAAAGAATTCAATGATTCTATACAAAACATTGTTTTGATTCTTAAATCAATAACAGAAAATACAACTGAAAGTACTTTCAGATTTTTTGATGAAAAGTATTTTGCATTGTCACAGGAAAGCATGGTAAATCTTATGGGATTAATAGAGGATCTTTCTCTATGCAAAGAGTTTTTTAACAGATTTCCGGAATTGAAAATTAACTGATTCTAAATCTTTCTGAATAAAAAAAGCAGCCATTAAATTAAATTAGTGGCTGCTTTTATTTTTTCAACTTTTAATTACACATTTTCCATTTCCCTGATCTTTATATCTTCTACCGGAATCATAAAAACCGGCTTTTCATCTTTTGACATCTGAGTAAATACACGTGCTTCCCTTTCATCCATTCTGCTCTGAAATTCCAGACTGTTCCTTATCTTCATTTCAAATTCTTTCAGCTTATCTTCAATACTCATCTCTTTATTTTTGTTTGCTATCATATCCTCACGGTATCGTTTCAGAAAATATCCGATAGTTTCAACCCTGATCTTGATCGAACCTGTTGGTTTATTTTCATCAATATCCTTAAATGAAAAATATGGTGTTCCTGAACTTTCAACGATTTCCTGAACAACTGTATAAATTGGCGCATCGTGACCGCACTTAAATGATGATAACTCAAGTGCAACAAGATTAGGATGTCTTGCAGTATACTTAGCAGCCCAGACCTTTCTCGATGTGTTCTCTGAATATGAATTCTTCCATACATCTGCTATGTCAAATGGCGACTTAATTAATCCTGCTCTTACTTCATCTCCGAATACTTTCTCAAGTGATTCATCATCCGTCGGCAATGCATCCTGATAAAATACAGGATATCCTAGTTTCTGAAACTCTTCAAGAATTTCATGATTAATTCCCGGATCATTGTGATATGGTCTGGCAAGAACAACTATACCGATTTTATTTTCTTTCTCAAGCATGTTCAGAATCTCTTTTGAACCAGTCTTGAGACTATTCATAAATTTATAGTAAGCAATGTATCCTTCCTTTACAGCTTTTCTATTTTCTTCTGCATCTAGACCAAGTTTATCTCTGAAGCATTCAAACATTTGCTTTGCAGTAAGCTGTTCATTGAATAATTGTATGAACGGACATAAATATTCAACTCCGAATTCCTTGAACAGATCTCCTTCCTTAGTAAAAGCAGCTTTTGCTGCTTCAATGGTAGCAGTGATCGTCGGACATGCAGTATGAGCCTGAGCATATTCAAGATCAGACGGCATTGAATCCACTATCGGTGAGAAAAGAAAATCAATTTTCTTTTTCTTATGCTGCACATAAAGAAGATTATGAATATGCGGTATTGCAACTTTTGAAGGGAAACAAGGATCGATACTTCCCCGCTTTGCACCTGCCTTATACATTTCTTCCGAAGTGAATTCTGAAAAAACAAAGTTTCCCGGCATAATTCCAAGCGCTTCAAAATACGCAGTAAAGAATGGAGTGTGCTGATACATATTAAGTACTCTTGGAATTCCGATAACAATTTTTTTTCTTTTTTCCATCAACTCTGAATTCTTTAAATACTCTTCCTTCTGTTTTTTTGAAGTAAACAAACCCTTTGGCTCTTCAAGCTTTTTAGATACTATTTCAGGTTTGTAAGTTATCCATGCGTCTTTAGCTGCAACTTCGATCATATTCGGATTTTCTTTTTTCAAATGATCAAGGTCGTCTTTAATTCCTCTCATGTCAGCTATATCCTCAACAGTTCCCTTTTCACAAGTCGCAATAATTAATCTCTGAGTTCCGTTTGCCATCGGAACTTTTGATTTTGGATTTGCAATTAACTCCGGCTCGATAACTTCTAACTCTATAAATTTCTTTCTTTCTTCCGCTAATCTTTCTTCAGGAATTGATTCAGTCTTCACATCAATAAATGTTCTCAGACATTTATTTTTGCAAAAGTAACAGCGTGTTGATTCTTCCCTGGTGGTTTTAAATAATATCTTTGAAACTCTTTCAAGCCCTATAAACTCAGTTCTCTTTCCATTGTGATAAAGTCTCGCCGCTTCTATCCCGCAGCCGATTGCACCTGCTTCTCCTGTGTGTTTATGAACAAATACTTTAGGTGTAATACCGCTGCCTTTAAATCTTTCTTCAATGAAATCTACCTGAGTTTTTACTGCTGCTAAATTATGCTGAGTTCCGCCCTGCAAAACAAATGTAGAGCCGAGTTTTGCCAGATTTGGAATTTGCGAAACATACAGCCAGATATTTTTCGGAAGTACATTTGCAAGTCCGGCCATAATTTCCTCCGCCTTCCATCCCTGTCTCTGAAAATCGACTATGTCAGACTGCATAAATACTGCGCAGCCATATCCGAATGTGGGAAAGGTTTTAGCTGAAAATGCTTTATCTGCAAACTCTTCAACTGTGTATCCGAATCCCTGTGCAGTTGATTGTAAGAAGTATCCGTTACCGGCCGAGCATTGTGTGTTCAGTTTAAAATCAACAACTCTTCCCTGATTCAAAATAATTATTTTAATATCCTGTCCGCCTACGTCACAGATCACATCAGTGACGGGATAATAAGGTAGTCCTGCCTGTGTGTGAGCTACTGTTTCGACAAGTGCTACATCAGCATGTAAAACATCTTTTAAAATATCTTTTGCGTATCCGGTTGTTCCGACACCAAGAACTTCCAATGTCGCTCCCTGCTCTTCAACCTGTGATCTTATTTTGCCGAGTATTTCTATTGTATCTTCAATCGGATTTCCCTTTGAAAGCTGATAAGCTTTGACCAATACATTTTTATCCAGAGATACTAATGCTGCTTTCGTTGAAGTTGATCCGCCGTCAATTCCAATAAATCCCTGAACAACTTCTCCTTTTTTAAAAGTAGCCGGAATGAATTTTTCCACTTTATGCTTTTCCTTAAATTCACTCAGCTCAACTTCATCTTTAGAAAGTCCTGTTGTATTTCCACCGCTGAACTTTTTCTTTTCTTCTTCTCTTCCGATATTTATATAATGCTCAAGGTCCTTCCAGCCTTTATATACACCAACATGCGATTCTTCATCTTTTCCGAATTCTATTGCTCCGATCGCAGCAAAATACTGGGCATTCTCCGGAACCTTGATAAGATCTTCCGGTGCAACTCCTTTTGGCAAAACAACTTTTCTTTCTTCCCATATTTTCGGAATGTTAAACTTCCAGCAATCCTTCATTCCTTTTATGTAACAATTCGGTCCGCCGAGCAACAATACTTCAGGCATTAATGTATGACCTCTTGTGAGAACAGAGATATTCTGCTGTATAATTGATTCAAACAATGATGCCATAAGCTGATCAGCCGGCACTCCGGATTTTTGCAATCCGTTAATGTCAGTCTCTGCGAATACTCCGCACTTCCCTGCAACCGGATGTAATCTAAGATCATAATATCCCATATTACAAAGTTCATCTGCAGGAATTTTCAGCTTTGCATTTATTTTATCTATGACAGCTCCGGTACCGCCGGCGCATTTATCATTCATGGAAGGAATTTTTTTCTTCTTACCCGTTTCAATGTCAGGCTTGAAAATAATTATCTTCGCATCCTGACCGCCGAGTTCGATGACAGAATGAGTTGCCGGATAAAATTTTTCCACGGCAAGCGATACTGCATTTACTTCCTGCACAAACTTCCCGCCGATATATTTCCCGATATTCGTTCCGCCCGAGCCTGTGATGAAACATCGCACTTCAGAAGGATCACGGATATCACATTCTTCTTCTATTCTCTTTAGAAGCTCCAGAGATTTTTCCGGCTGCTTCGTATCGTGCCTGTGATATTCCGACCAGATAATTTCGTCTTTATCAACATCTATTACTACCGCTTTTACTGTTGTCGATCCGACGTCAAAACCGATGTAGAGATTTC
>DAIPYE010000107.1:0-11545 GCA_036782915.1 Bacteroidota bacterium
TTAGCAATTAACAATTAGCAATTAACAATTAGCAATTAACAATTAGCAATTAGCAGTTAGCAGTTAGCAGTTAAAAGTTAGCGATTTACGATTTACGATTTACGATAAAGAATAAAATATTATCTATTAATTTCTAATCAAAAATTATTAACTGTGAAATATCTAATTGTTCATTGTTAATTGCTAATTGTTAATTGCTAATTGTTTTTAAAAATTATGAGCATAAGAAAATTTTTTTTAATATTTATTTTATTAATACCTGTTTATAACATTTGCATTTCGCAGGTAAAGATCGGGGTTGCGCTGCCGTTGATGAGCGGTTCAACTGATCCCGAAGAAAAGAAAACCGGTCAGCAGATGCTTAACGGAATTAATGATGCACTTGAGAATTATAATTCTACTAATCCTGAAACAAAGGTTACATTTGACATTGAAGACACAAAAAGAGGTATGTCGGCAACACTTGAAATTTTAAACAAATTCGGTTCTGATGAAAAAGTCATTGCTATTTTCGGACCTGTTTACAGTATAGAGCTGATGAACAATGCAGGAGCGGCAGCGTTTCATAAAATTCCTACAATTACTCCCACTGCGACAGTTAATTTTTTAGCACAGAATAATCCTTATCTTTTTCAGCTGAATCCTACTTATGACATAAGAGGCAGATTGATGGCAAAATATGCCATGACCGATCTCGGCATGAAAAATTTTATCATACTTTCTGAAGACGGATATGGAAAGAATATTGCCGGAAGCTTTACTGATGAAGTTATAAAGAATAACGGGAAAGTCGAAGCAGTTGAATATTACACAGAAGATTCAGTTTACCTGAGCTCACAATTAGAAAATCTCAGAGCAAAAGTAATGGAAAAAGATAAATTCATAGATTTTGGGAATCTTACTGCAAACCAGTCAGAAAAATTAAAGAACTACAGAATTAAATTTTCAAATACGGATTCATTACTAAACGCAAATTTAATTGTCAGTATTTATAAATTATTCGGTAAGAATGCAGAAAGAATAATGGATTCACTGAAAATTTTCCCTTCGACCATTACAGATAAAACAAAACCTGTGATCGCAGGATACGTTGACGCTGTTTACATCCCTATTGGAAGCTTCAATGATATAGACAAGATTTCATTACAATATTATTCATCGGGAATAAACCTGCCGATTTTGGGTACCAGCGACTGGAACAACGAAAAAGCACTTAAAGAAAACAGTTTATATTTAAAAGAACTTTACTTTGATTCGGATTTTTATTTAAAGGATGGCTTAAATGATGAAATGACCGGAATGACAGATTCAGATATAAAAAATTATTATTTCGGATACGACGGAATGAAATTAATACTTGATAAAATTGTTAATGGAAATAACACCAGAGATAAACTGAATTCAGAACTGGAAAAAACAAAACATTATAAATCTTTCCATAATGACATTGACATAACAGACAGAACAAACAGACATATGTCAATAATGTATTTCAATGACGGAAAATTAATTAAGCTAAAAGATTTTGTGTATTAGATGAAATTCATTGAATTCAGAAAACTACGAATAGGACTACATTAGTTTGATTTTAGAATGATTTTTAATTATTTTGTATACACAATTATTTTTTTAAAAAATTAAATAACTCTAAATGTCAGAGAACGGGGATTTTATTTCACAAAATTTAGCAAATCTGAACATAGAAACAGAAAATTATGAATCAATAAAAAAACATGATGTTGAGTTGTCAAATATTAAAGATGAGATAATAAAAAACAATATAAGCAGGTTAAATTCTGAAAGTTTTAAGACATTATATAAAGCTGCTTTCCCGTCATTTATATTATTACTGCTGTCATTTTTCATAGGAGTTGCTGATGTACCGTTTGTAGGTAATATTTTCAATTCACTGTCCACATACATAAATCCCGGACAGGTAATTTCAAATTCCGAGATACATCCTGTAGATCTCTGGTGGTTTCCCTTCATAGTATTTATAATTTTTTTAGTGTGCGCAGTAAGAGCAAATGCATCAATTCAGAAGGAGATGGTTCTCAACGGCGCATCGGAAGCATCGATTACGAGAATTATTGACCGTTACAGCGGAATAGTGGACGGTATCGGAACAGCTTTGCCATTACTCGGAGCTGCAATTCTGCTTATCTCAATTGAAAAAGGTCCTTCAATATTTCTCGGCTTTGCTGTACCTTTTGAAATAAAATCCATTATAATTCTGGCAATTGCAAAACTTTTTGATTCAGTTTTTGACGCTCTTGCATTGAAATATCAGGAAGTACAGGAAGAAATAAAGAATGCAGAAAGAGTTTATTATTATAAAAAACAGGCGAACATTCAAAAAAGCATACTGGATAAAATGTTTCAGCAGCAATCAGGAAATGCAGGTCCGGTAGAGATCCGCTCTTCTGTAACTGATGAACATTTAAAGAAAATTTATGATACAATGAAATCCACTGAGCTTATGAGTGTCAGCATTAGAAATTTAATTTCGGAAATCAGCAGCATGAAACTTCCGGACGAAAAATTGCTGAAAGAACTTGACAACACATCAAAAATGATCAGTGAAACAGTCGGAAGCTTAAAAGACAATAATGTTTTGAAAAGTCTTGAAAATTTAGTTTACATCTCCGGAAAAAGATAATAAAAAAAATATGATCACCAGAAAAAGCAGGGATGTAAAATTTATAATTTATCAGTCTTTGTATATTTTTGTAATATCTGTTCTTGCACTCAAAGGTGCGAATTTAGATCTTACTGCCGTAGTTTCAAAAGATAAAGTTGTCGAGAAGAAATATACAGATTCTCTGAGAGTAATGATAGATTCACTGCTGGCAAGAGGCATTATCCCTGAGATCAAATTTGATACTTCTCAAAGATTTACCGATCCTGAAGAATTGAAAAAAAAGCTTGCTGAAGCGCAGATCCAGTTAAATGTTCTGAAAAATACCAGCCCTTCATTTTCAGTAAATCAGACAACTCCGAATGTGTCAGTCCAGCAGGATCAGCAGCAAATTCAGAAGGAAAATGTAACAGAACAGAAAAAAGAAGAAGATAAAACCGAAGCTGACAATAATCAGAATCTTGATTTCAGAATATCACAGACATTCACACAATACACTACAAATACTGTCTCAAATCCCGGCACGACAGCTATTGAAATTTACGGCAGCGACGGATCTATGATTGGAAGTGTTCCTCCCGGCGGATCAAAAAGTTTCCAGCTTGGCGGACAAAGCAGTCTGACATTTAAAAGAGGCGGAGTTTCCAGATCGGTTTCGACAAAAGAAAATTCAAAACCAAAGATCTCAATGCAGAGACTGGTCGGAGCGGGTGAAGATGTTTCTGTTAGGAGTTTGCAGTCAACTGTCGGATACAGAGTTACAATATCAGACGATTTCCCGGGACAGCTGGATGTAAAATTTTCCGGACCGGTAACTGTAAAAGAAGCGGGAAAGCTGGTATATGATGTCACATTAAATGCTTTTAACTCTAAAGCTGTTTTTGACAATTTTTCCGAAAGCCGTGAAGCACCGTTTTCTGTCAGCTTTCAGGTGAATGTAAAAGATAATATTGCTACACAGCATAATGTCAGCCAGTCAGGCGTATTCCAGTTCGGAGAGTGGTGATCAATATCTCCGGAATAAATTTTATAAATAAATTTATAAAAAATGTTAAGAAAATTTACAATTTCATTCGCATTAATTATTATAGCGCTGTTCGTAATGATTTTTTTCCTTGAGAAAAATGCAAATGCTCAGACAGAAAGCGAAGATAATCCGAGAAGCTGGAAATACTTCAGGATATTTGCAAGGACTTATGATGACAGTGTATTTTTTAAACTTCAGAATGAATTAAATATTGATCCGAAACTGGAATCATATGTACTTGTCGTAAATTATTCTGATCCGTCTCCAATCAATCAATATGTTGTGATCGGAGATGAATTTTCCCCGGATGCAAGCAGATATTTATGGTCTGACCTGTCAAAGGATGTTCAGACAGGATTAATAAACTGGTCAGGTTCCAACAAGGAAAATCTGAACAAAAGAAAAATAACGTATGCTTCTGTATTTACTGATGTGATAAAAAAAATGAAGGTTAAAAATGTAATTCAGCCGCCAGCAAAAGAAAGAGATATATTGAGTACCACAGCATATATTAATCCGTATTTTCAGATTTTCGGAGGAGATGCGCTGGGAATTCCCATTAAAAAATCCGTTGGTTTAACATTCAATCTCGGAACAGAATATTCAGGACCTATGGAAACTGATATGCTAGGGGCAGGTTTTAACATTCTCGGATTTCATGTTGGTGTAACCACTAAAATAAACGAACTTGGACTTGGAAGCGTAAACGATAATGATTCCGGTTATACAATTCCAACTCAGTTTTTAGCGAATTACAATAACATTTACGGACCGAATTTAGGTCTGAATATATCATATGTTTTACCATTCGGAAATTTCTTTGAGATCGGATTCTTTTCGGTATTAGATACAGGAAATGGTGTATTTCCTGCAGAAGTTCTGAATACGGGAACAAATGAACTTATGCCTAACAATATTTTGAAGGGAAATTATACAAATTTTGAATTCCGGTATCCTTTCAGATTTTTAGGGTCGACCAGATCAAAAGTTTATTTTGCTCAATTATACGGTGAAAAACATGCCGGATACATTGGAAGAGAATTAAGACTTGCCGGATCATTATTTGATCTGAGAATGGATGCAACATTTGCCGGAGTAAGAGATTTTCAATTTTTAATAGAACCTCTTATATCAAATATCGGAGAAGGATTTGCTCTGACCTCATTTGCGATCGGACCTTCATTCAGGTTCGGGACAAAGGATAACAATAAATTCGGTTTGCTGACAATAATGATAAATATGAGATTAAAAGTCGGTGATTTCTTTGAAGAAAGGCTTTCAAAATAGCAAAAAAGCTGATTTTCATTTTTGATTTAATTTTCAGTCTAATATTGCTTCAGATTTTTATCCCCATATTTCCCCAAATCTGACATGGAAAGGACTTATAAGTTCTTATAAAACCCATTTCTAGCTGATAATTCTATTGAATTGATTAATTTTTGTCTTAAATCAATCCATTCATTTTAATTTTTATAATTGGTTATTCAAAAACAGTAATTCTGAGTCAGATTTTTCTTTTTTATTCCAAAAAGCTTGTTGTCTTCTTAAAATTTCATATTTAAAGAATATAAGATGCTTTGAATGTTACCTTTTATTTAATTATTTTTCAACCGGTTTTTAAAAATAAAATCAAATTATGTCCGAATATCAACTGATCCATTTTCTATCTATACGCGGAGGTTCAAAATATGCAAAGCATTAATATAAACATTAAAACCCTTTTCTTTGCCGCCATACCTTCAGTATTTGTTATAATTATTTCAGTATTTTTTGACAATATTTATCAGAATTCAATTTCCGGTATTGCTTCAAACAAAGAAGTAGTAGCAATGAATTTATGGTATTATCCTATATTAATTTACCTTTTATTTATTGCCCTTCTTTTTTGGACAATGAAAGTAGTTAAGGAAAAATTGAATGAGGGAAAATCTTCAGAAAAGGAACTGGTGAAAACAATTGAGAAGTGGAGCGGGTTAGTGGACGGAATTGGTACTGCGCTTCCTTTGATTGGAGCTGCTGTTATTCTGTTTACCATTGGACTTGGCAAAGAAAACCAAAAATTGTTTCTGGAATTAGCCGTTCCGTTTGAAATTAAATCTCTTTTTATACTTGCATCGGCAAAACTATTTGAATCTGTATTTGATGAATTTGAAATTCAGATTCAGGAAATTTATGACAGGAATAAAGGCACATCACAGGAACCTCAATTTTTAAAAGATACAATAATTGAATTCAAAAACATGCCAGACCAGCATACTCTTGATGAAATGAATAAAACTATAGCCGCATGGAAAGAAACTACTGAAAATATGAAAGACCCGCAGTTTGTCAAGACACTGGAAACTTTATTGAAAATCACGGGCAGATCCTGAATTATTTTATAAAAATTAAACAAAAGCATTATGTTAAGCAGAAAGAAACGTGACGCTAAGTTTTTGATATTTCAGTCACTTTACATTATTGCCATCGCAATTTTGTTTTATAAAGGTACAGACCTTTCGCTGGTAAGTGTGGCTGATGTTGGGCAAAATGATACCGTTATAAGCAAGGTTGATTATAACATTCTTTCAGAAAATAAGCTTGATAGTACTAAGGTAGTTGTTTTACCCAAACCTTTAAAAGGAGAAAAGTATATAAAGATACCTGAAAGCCAGGAATTAGTATCTAAAGATGAATTGAACGCAAAAGAAAAAAGAATTGCTGAGTTGGAAAAATTGAAAACGCCGAAGAAAACTGATCCGACCCCCACTAAATCCGATCCAAAGCCGGTTGGTGACGGTGTTGATGGTGGAAGTGTTGTACCAAAGTGACCTTTAAAAAAATAACCAGTGAAATATATTTTCAATAACATTACAGAATTTTGGGGAAAGAAGTTAATATTTGCAAACATATTATTAATGTGTTTAATTTTTTCAACAAATAATTCATTTTCTCAGGATATAAAATCGGTTCCCCCTGTTAAATTCCTGAATAATCTGATAAAGTACTCTACCGGAATTGGTGTAAACAATTTAAATCATAATGGAACTATTTCCGGATACAAAGACGAAGTGATTACTTACATAATGGATATTCAATCTCAAGGCACTTTTTCTTTTGAAACCAAAAATTATGACAGCATACAATTCTATTTTGAGTGGGATCTTGATGAAAACCATATATATAAAGTAAAAAAATCTTATCCGGTTTTAGATAATCAGCCTTTCGAATTTGAAGCAAATGAAATTATGGTAATGTCAGGTGCTGAAATGATAGTTGCAAATAATCAGCTTAAGAGCCTTGCAGGCAAAAAGCTGTACGAAGTTATAATTTCAGATGATGTCAATCCGGACTGGATAAAAGTAGAAGCATTGCCGGAAGCATCTAAATATATTGATGTGTTGAAACTTGACAGCAGCACCTATCAGATAAAACTTAAAGGGAAACAGGAATTTTTTGGGAATTTAAGTGAAGATTTAAGAGAACAATGGGTCAAGGGAGAAGAAATAAAATTTCCGATCGGAGTAAATATGTATGATTCTGTCGTAACTACCGATACCGGAACAATACAGTATTTTCTTGTAAAGAAAAAAAAACCTAAGAAAGTTAAAAATTAATGTTAAAAGAAATTAATTACAAAAGTATATTATTCAGAGGAATTTTATTTGTTTTTTTAGTAAATGTTTTTTTTGCTGAAACTTCTGCAAAGTTAATTTATAATTCTAATCAATCAGACACACTGGACTTAGATGAGATTTCACTTGACAGTGCCCGCTTTTATATTACCGAGGATCTTTCAAATGCAGAAAACACAATCAGAGACACTATCTATATGGAAATTGACGGTAAAATGTATAAATTACCTTACAGAATTACAGCAACAACGAAAGTTGTATTTAACAACAGAGGTCAGTATTTCAGGTTAACAGGTTTACCGTTGGGGCGTGATGCTGCACTTGATAATTATATAACGGAGCTTTTTAAAAATCCCAGAGAAAAATTAAAAGACCCGATTCCGGCAAAACAGTGGAAAAACAGTTCAATATATCTACGGTACTTTGAGCCCTACGACAGAAATTCAAACAACAGAATTAACAGCAAAGATGAAACAACTAAGGAAGAAAGTAATGAATTAAAAGAATTCTTATCGGACGAAGGAGATATTTACGTAGAACAAAATTATCAAAACTTCCCTCTGCCGGAAACAATAGACATTGAAGTTGATTTAAAAAAATCTCCCGGAACAGTGACTATATTAGATTTAGAATTTGATTTTGATAAGCTCGATAAAGGATTTCAAAGATTGTTACTGGAATATGAAAAAGCTAACAAAAATCAGATAAAGAAAAGCAATTCGCAGAAAAAAAATTAAAATTTACTATAATAATTTGACAATGTTTACAAGGAAACTTTCATTAAATAGAGAAAATATAAATCGTATTGCTTTTATACTAATCAGCATATTTGTTTTTACCAGTTTAAGTAAAGCGCAAACAGATTTTAAAATTGACATTAATTGTGATTTATCAGGCACTAAACTATTAGATTATGTCAGAGATAATAATCTGCAAAAGCTAAGCGATGGTACAAAAACAACAGAACTAATCAGCGTTTATTACAGCCAGCAATTAGTTGATTTTGGAAAAGGTAAACAAAAAAATCTTGATGCTACATTAAACAGTATTTTACAGGATTGGCCTGCTTCGAAATGTTTAATAATAGGAAATACAACGGAAACAACAGATGTTGAAAAACCTAAAGCAACAAAAATATGGGCACCACTGACTTATATACCCGAGCGTATTGCAGCCAACTGGAATATTCGTACGACTTTTACAAATCAATATCAAAATTTAAGTTCGCTGGATTATTACGTGAATCCTTATTTCCAGGCATTTGGAGGTGATCCGCTGGGAATTCCGTTCGCTTACCGTTCGGGAATAGGAATGACAGTCGGATTCGGTACCCCTTATTCAGGTCCGATGGAAACAGATTATATTTCGGCCGGTCTTCATTTAGCTTTATTCAATGTTTCAGTAACTTCACATGTAAAAGAATTTGTTTTAAAATATTCCTCCGGCACCAATCAGGATGTAGAATCGCCAAACTCTTGGCTGGGAAACTGGAACAATCTTTTTACGCCTCACTTAGGAATAGATTTTGCAATGGAAATACCGGTGATAAGAGTTTCATATTTTGCTACAATTGACACTCTGGACGGGATAGATGATCCTCCTGTCATTGTATTAAATGAAGTTACAGGAGAGCCTATGAGAAACAATGTTGTAAGAGGTCAGTATTTCAATTTTGAACTCAGAACACCAAATTTAATTTTTTATAATTCAACAAGGGCAAAATTTTATTTTGCTAAACAATTTGGAGAATTTCATTTAGGATATGCAGGCAGAGAAATGAAAATTGATGATTTTATTTTTGACTTCAGGATGGATGCAACATTCCCGGGTAAAAGAGATTTTCAGCTGCTGACCGAACTTTATTTTGATAACATCTGGCCCGGTTTTGCAGATAAAGCTTTTGGTTTTGGACCATCAATAAGATTTGGATCTACACCTTCGAATAATTTTGGAATAATCAGCGCTTTTATTAATGCCCGGATTAAAGTCGGAGACTTTTTCGATAAGAACATCTATTAATTCTCTAATTTTAACTAATTTTATCTAATAATAATATATTAAGTATTTAACCTGTATCTTAAATGTTTTAAATAAACCTGCCGCAAACTATTTTTGCATTCAATAAAATCCGGCTTAAAGAAAAGCTTACTACTGTCCATATTTTATCACATCCATACAAAATAAAGATAGATTTGCTCGAATTCTTCTTTTAATCACGCATTATAAAAACCCCTGATTACAATAAAATAGAATCAGCTGAAATTTTGTTAAAAAGCATACATTTTCCTGTAACAAAACCGTCCTGTTTTTTAGCCACTATTAAATTTTTTCAATAAATCTTTAAAATATAAACAAAAAGTGTCTACTTTTTTAGAATATGACTTGACATATGAGAATAATTACAGTAAATTTGTATTCTAAATTAACCCTATTTAAAAATGCCAATCAAAAATCAGGAGGTTTTAAAAATGGCAAAATTGAAAAACTTGTTTTTCATCTTACTCACAGTAGTAACACTAGCTGGATCAACGTTCTTAGTTGGTTGCGGTGGCGGAGTAGATGCTGAGCAAATTCAACAGTTGAACGACTTAAAAGCTGCAGTCGATGCACTTCAGTCACAAGTCAATGCGAAGAATGATGAAAAATCATCTTTACAAAAGCAAATTGCTGATCAAGAAGCAAAAATTAAAGAATTCCAAGGAATCACGGATCAAATGAGAAAAAATTGTCCGTAATCTTTAATTCTTTACAAAAAAGTTTTATTTAAAAAAATTATTTTAAAAATTTAAAAAAGTTTAAAAAAGGAGACTTAAAAAATGAAATTTCATAAATTATTAGTATTTATGATGGTTTTCTCCTTGGCAGTATTTGCTAAAGCATCTTTCGCACAAGACGACGACGATGATGACGACGATATGTCATCAGACGGAGAAGAAATGGACGAAGATACATGGCAGGCACAAATGGATGAATATACAGCCAAGCAGACAGATCTTACCAGCCAACTCAATGCTCTGGAAACAGAGATTACAGGTTTAAAAGGAACATTACAATCTACAACAGACAGAGCTGAAAATGCAAGAAATACCTTATGGTCTGGTGTTGGTTCTATGTCAGAATTCGAAACCTACAAAACAAAATTATCTGAAGCAGAGAAAAAAGCAGCTGCTTGTAAAGGACCGGATGATGCAGCAGCAATCGAAAAAGATATGATGCCATATCTTACAGATGCAGGTATCAACGGAAGAATGAAATGCGTACCTGTTGACAATGTATTTGACAGATATAATGCATTAAAGAAAAAAATTGCAGATTGCAAACTTTTAGCACCAAAAATGGAAGGTTACACAGTTGTTAAAGGTGATTGTTTATCAAAAATTGCCGGAATGAAAAATATCTATGGTAACTCAAGATTATGGCCTGCTATCTGGGAAGCAAACAAAAGTGGTGTTGTAAGTGCTCCGCCAAAAGTTGCTAAAACTATTCCAAATCCAAACCTTATCTATCCTGGACAAGTTTTAAAAATCCCGGCTTTAACTGATGCTCAAAAAACAGAAATGTCAAACAAATCAACAAACTACAGAAAGAAAAGAGTTATGAAAAAAGAATCAAGTGACTCTTCAAACGAAAAGAAAACACCTCCACCAACAATGAAAAAAGATACTACCAAAAAGAAATAATTAATAAAGTAAATTTGGTAATATATTATATTTAACAAAAGCCCTTATGCTTGAAAAAAGTATAAGGGTTTTTTATTTAACTAATTTCAAAGTAATTGAATATTTTAGAAAAAAATATAACGCTTACAGGAATTGACCTTTTAAACTTTTCCGGAATAAATGAAGAGAATCTTGATTTGATCAAAGAGTACTTTGACTCTACAATTGTATTCAGAGGTGACACAATTTTTTTAAAAGGAGAAGAGTCTGAGGTAAAGGCGATCGAAAGAGTTATCAGCGAACTTATGTTCCTTCAAAAAAGACAGGGATCTATTTTTCCTAATGATGTGAAACTGGTTCTCGATCTTGTTAGTTCAAATGAAGACCAGTCAGAAAGGATAAAAGATAATCTGGGATTTTCACAAAGTGACATGAAAGACATTATTCTTTTCAAAAAAAATGATTTCATAAAACCCAGAACATCCAATCAGCTCGAGTATTTAAAAAAAGTAAAAGAAAATGATATTGTATTTGCAATCGGTCCGGCAGGTACGGGTAAGACTTACCTTGCTGTTGCTTTTGCGGTTGCTGCGTTGAAGAATAAAGA
>DAIPYE010000108.1:0-11378 GCA_036782915.1 Bacteroidota bacterium
TCTTAAATCTTAAACTCACCGTCCTTGATTATCACAACTTCTTTTCCGTCCTGTGTGACTCCTGTTACATTTATCTCATCCGAGCCGATCATAAAATCTGTATGAACGAGAGAGTAGTTACAGCCGTTCAGTTTCATTTCATCCGGCGTGTTAAGTTCATTTTTGTTGGTGAAGCAGGTTGGAAATCCTCTTCCCAAAGCAATGTGGCAGGCGGCGTTCTCATCATAAAGAATGCTGTTGAAAATAAGTCCGCTTTTGTGAACTTCAGAATTCTTGTCAACCAATGCAACTTCACCCAGGTATTTCGCTCCTTCATCTGTATTAAAAAACATTTCTAAAAGCTCTCTATTTGTATCAGATCCAAAGTCTGTAATTTTACCGTCTTTGAATTCAAACCAGATCCCGGTAAGAAGATTTTCCAGAACTTTAACAGGTTTTGTAACTTTTACTTTGCCGTTGGTTCGTCTGTAATCCGGAGTTGTAAAAACTTCTTCAGTAGGAATATTCGGAAGGAAAGTTCTGCCGTTCTGTGCTTTAGCTCCGCCGCCAAGCCAGAATGAATTACCATTAAGCCCGATTTCAAGATCAGTTCCGGGTCCTTTAAAAATTAATTTGTCAAGTTTCATTCCTGTAAGAATTTTTGCTCTCTGTATAAGCTTTTCGCTAAGATCATTCCATTCTTTTACCGTATCTTTTTTATCAAGTCTGAGAATTTTTATGAGATTATCCGAAAGCTTGCCTGTCAGTTCATCCGAAGAATCTTTGCCAAAAACTTTTGCAGCCCACTTCGGTCCCGGCGCTGCAACTATGCACCATGCGATTTTGCCTTTTGAAATAGCATTTGACATACTCATGTTAGCCTCCTGTTCAGCTTTCAGCATAATTCCCATCTTATCAGCATCGACGTTTCTTAACTCATCGATTTCTTCAAGATTATCAATACGGATATAAGCCCATTCATTTGTCACGTATTCGAAAATTCTTGCTTTCACAAAATCAGGAACAAAATTCAGATCATCCGCTTTTTCGGAATACATTATTCTGTTCTTTTTAAGTGAATTACTTGATGCCATAAGTTCAACAAATTTTGCTCCAAGTTTATAAGCAGATTCAGCAAGCTTAACTGCAAATTCAGAATTAGCGGGACTGAAACTGATTGCAAGGCATTGTCCTTTATGCAGGTTCACACCGGTTCTAAGTATAAGTTCACAGTATTTCTGGAGATTTTCTTCTTTCATTTTATTTTAAATTTAAATTGTTGTAAGATTTATTTTTTATGTTAATTAATTTTAAGTTGGATATTTTTTAAAAAGATTCAAAATTTTTCAAATTCAGATTGAAAGCTCCATTAAGAGCTCAGCTCTACTCCGGCTTTTTTTAATTCATCTTCGACCGCAACTATCAATTCGCTTTTTACAAGATCTTCCTGATCTATATATGTCCAGTAAAGAAGCCTGTATTCTGCCGAACTTCCGCTGAACTGATGCATAAGAACTTCAGGCTTCGGATACTTTTCAATGTTTTCATTAATATCCATAATATTCTGAAAAACTTTTCTAATTTCATTTAGCTTATCACCATATTTTATTTTTAAAATCAGTTCGGATCTTTTTTGAGAATTTCGTAAAGTCCAGTTGACCACATGTTTGCTGAGAAGATCACCGTTAGGAATAATGATAACTGCTCCTTCCGAAGTTGAAAGTTTTGAACTTCGGATGCCAATCTCTTTTATCCTGCCTGCCTCCTTATCCACTTCAATGTAGTCACCGATCTTAAACGGTTTTTCAAAAGCAAGCATTATTCCGCTCACAAGATTACTGACAATAGATTGCAGCCCCAGTCCGATACCGACACCAAGCGAACCAATGATAATTGTCATTTTATCCAGCGGGACCCCTGATGCAGCGAATGCAAGTAAAATTCCGGCTGTGATAACTCCGATCCGTATCAACAGCATCCAGTTGCTCAATCCTCCTGATTTTTCTGAATCCCGGAATCCTGTCTTTCCTGAGTTATCCATCATATCGGCATAAAACGAAATTGCCTTTGAAATCAATGCTGAAATAAAAATAATGAAAAGGAAAAGCATCAGGTCTGCCAGAGTGAAACTGAAATCACCTATAACATTTTCCTGATTAATGTAAGAAATGAATTCTGCCTGCAAAACATCGAAGAAGTATAAATTTCTCGCTACAAGAATTATCCATTCGACAAAAAGAATGAACTTAAGATAAACAGGAAATCGTAGTCTGAATTTCTGAAGTTTGATCTGAAAATTTTCATTCCCTTCGGATTTCGAAACTTCTGCCGATGCATTTAATAATTCCAGTAACAAATCAGCAGTCCATTTTAAAAGAATTGCAGTAAGTAATGCAAACACACTAACGGTGATAAAAACTTTGGAAATATTATATCTGCCGAAAAAATTTGAAATAATAAAACCGGATATTAATGCAAATTCAATCAGGAATAAAATTAATTTTACATTTTTCTTTTTTATTGATCCGACATTATTTTTATATGCGGAAATTAATGCGGCGATCCCGGAAATTGCGATAAAGAACATAAGCAACCTTTCTGCAACAGATACTTTAAGCATGAGATCAAGCGTCAATGTCAGAATGAAAATTACAAATAAAAACAACCAGTGCAAGAGCTCTTTGCCTGAAAGGAATTTCCATAATATGAATGTTAAGATGATAAATGAAATTATCCATGTCAGACCTGAGAAAACTACCGGCGGATTCGGAAAAATGAACTGAGCGATCATTAAACTGAAAAATACCGATGAGAGAACAGGATGATCAAATATTAATTTTGCCTTTTCAGTTAACTCACTTTTATTATCCGGATAATATTGTTTCTTTATCCTTAAAATAAAATAAGTTAAAACTGAAAATAAGAAGATCACAAAAATAACTTTTCCGGTATTATTTTTCAGATAATAGCTGAGTACAAGAACTCCTTTGTTATAAGAAAAGTTAATTTTCTCGTCAATTGTTTCATTGCTCTCATCAGGCACATAAATATTATTTGTTTCCCGGGCAAAAATATTGTTTATGACATACTCCTTGTATCCGTCGATAAGTTTCAGACTGGTTTTAATATTTTCATCAAGTGCCGACATACGATTTTCAGATTCGCGGAGACTCTTAATGGAAGAGATCAGATTACTGTCCACCGGTCCCATATACTTTACCGTTTTATTTAACCTTTCAAGATATTCTTTGAAAAGAGCTGTATCCTTTGGGAATTTATACAGCATTGTATCAGTCTGAAGTGAGTCAATGGTCTTTTTTAAAGGTGTGAGTTCTGAGAGAAGAGATTCAGTTCTTTTTTTATTTTGAATTAACCTGGTTTCAATTTCATTTACAAGTATAGTTGAAGTATTAAGATTTCTTAAAGTCTGAATATCAATTTCTTCCTTACCTGTTCCTTCTATGGCAATTTTGAACTGTTCTTCGATCTGCTTAATTTCTTTATTGATTGAAACTGTATCAATTCCTCTCTTAAAAATTTCATTTACTTTATTAAGCTCTTTATCAAGTCCGTCCAGAAGAATTAACTGTCGGGAATGTATCTGTTTTTCTGTGTTTTCGAAAATAACCTGCTTAATGGCATTTTCACCTAACTTTCTGACAAGCTCAACCTTGGATGAAAGTTTTGTTGAATCAATTTCTTTGTCAATAATTTTAATTGTTGTGTCTGACTGAGAATATCCGGAAGCATTTAAAAATAAAATACATGCAGGAATTATAAAGAGTATGTTTTTAAAAATTTTTAAAACCATTGTTTGCTGTGATTGTATGTAATTCTTTAAAATAGGGAATGAAAATAAATGACGGAAAATTACAGATCCTGTTTCATTGGAACAAATTCAGTACGGATTTATTATTTCTGACAAATTAATTTAATAAAGTTGAAAATTCAATTTACTGAGAAGAGATTTTAATTTTTTGTTTCAAAACTTGCGGAAATAATTTAAAATCATCAATCTCTAATAAAGTTTTATTTATGAGTCATTATTTCCTTTCTTCGTTGTCTGATCAGATATCCTGTTTTTGTATCTCTGTACATACTGCTGAGCTTTTCCATATTGTGATTGCCAAGATCAAGTATAAGTTCTGCGCCGTATGTGTTGTTATTGTATTTAAAAAAATCCGAAATGTTTTCTGAAGATCTGTTATAATCATTTGTAAAATTACTCTCACGGAAAAATAAATAATAAAGCTGCGGGGAATATTTTGAAGCTGGATATTTTTTTAACAGCTCTTCTAACTCTGCCAGTTTATCATATTCCGAAACATTCTGTTCAAACAAGCTCCCGGAAGGCTTATCATATAATTCCTTATCATTACCGGAAGGAGCAGTGACGGGAATGCTGATCTCATCGGATATAAGATCCTGATAAAAAATTTTAATCTTATAGATCCCTGTATCAGATAAAATGAAATTTCCCTTTGCAGAACTGTTTTTAATTTCCCTGTTCATTGGCATTACTTTTTCGTATGAACTTCCCGGCAAAAGTTTTAATGAATCAGAAGGCTCAGTGATTTCAGACAACACACTGTCTTTAATTATTTTACCTGCAGGAGTCGTTACAGAAAGATTTATTAACGAACGGTTCAGGGGAAATTTCAGATAATAATCATTCGGTGAATTATTCATTACAGTTACTTTCATCCAGACATCCTGTTCTTTAAAAAATGAAACGAATTCAGGTGAAATTACGAGACTGACTTTTTTTCCCGGAGTATCAGAGCTTTCAATAACAGATTTGTTATTTGTAAGTAATGATTTGAATAAAAAAATTAAAAAAGCAACAACAATAATTATCAGGAATGATATTAACCGGTTCTTATTTTTATTAACAGATGTCATTTTCTATAATAATAACTACAACCACTTTTCATTATTCAATGTCCTACTTTATAAAGATACTATTAAAAAACTGCTAACTGCTAACTGCTAACTGCTAACTGCTAATGTGACTGTTCAAAGAGAGACTCTTTCAGATTTTCACAATACACTTTAAGGTCAAAAATATTCTCATCCATTTTACTGATAAGGAGTGAAATAATATCCGGAGGAATTACACTGTCATTCATGTTCATAAGGCGACATGACACCTTACACTCTTTTTCGGATGTTTTCTTAAAAACAAATTCATAAGCCAAAAAAAGATCTGACTCTTCAACCCTGAAGCTTTCAGTATAGCTGATTTCGTCATTAACAAAGTTCATACTTATCGGTGATACGACAGCCATGAAGTTTTCATAACTGCATTGGTGTATGCTTCCAATAAAAACTTCCGGAGCATCCTGTTCGACTTTCAGCAAACCCTTTGTCCAAACACTTCTTTCAGGAATATTCTTTACCACCATGTAAACATCCCTGAAGTCGGCAGCAATATCAGTATTAATACCGTAAATCTCGTAACTGGCGGAGTAATGAATCTGCTCCGGGGGATCGGGTACATTCTTTTTTACTTCATTGAGCAGAGTATAAATAAAATTGACATTACCGATAGAAGGGTATTCTTCAGATGAATTATTCCATTTCAAATCAATTGGTCTGTCAGAGTCAGGAGTCTGTTGTAACAGTTTTTCGGTGATCAG
Organism: Bacteroidota bacterium; assembly: GCA_036782915.1. Classification (GTDB taxonomy): domain Bacteria; phylum Bacteroidota; class Ignavibacteria; order Tepidaquicellales; family Tepidaquicellaceae; genus JAEUSI01. The sequence goes on from DAIPYE010000108.1 coordinate 5,619, forward strand.
CAAATACTCATTGTTAGGAATATTATTTTTCAGAAGTCTGTGCGCGACGATCATTTCCGTACCGGATTGTTTCACAAAATTTCCCACTTTTATTTCTGCCAACTGACCGTGATGAGCGATAAACTTCAAAGTAAGATTATCGATGTGCATACATGCATTGCACGGGCAAATTGTATGCTGCTCTATCCATTTCCGCATGTAATGAAATGCATTGAAGATCTTGAGGCAGCTTTCCACAATTTCTTTTTCAGAAGGGGGAGGTCCTTTTTTGATAAATAAAACAGCGTCTCCTTCAATTTCCGAGACTTCATATTCATCTTTTACAGATTTAATGATTTCTTCAATGAGAACATTGATCAGATGTGAGGCATGTGTCAGTTCAGTCTTGGTCATAAACTCAGTAAAACCGCTGATGTCCGGAATAAGTATTGTTGTGCTGTTATTTGCCATAGCAAAAAATAATTTTATTTAGTTAATATATCAAGTTTAATTGAGTGCGAACAAAGCGGTGAGATCATACTTCTCAAGTTCTGTCGTTGGTTAACAAAAAGTTTGCATTCAACTACATTACTCTTTCGAAAGTTTTAAAACATCAAAATCTTCGGAAGTTTTGCTTTATAGAAAGAGAAAAAGCGTTTTTAAGGTATGTTATACGTCTTTTGGAAGTTTCAAAATAGTGTTGGATAGAATTTATTTAGCGCACCCATGCACCCTTTTGCATTAATTTAATCTTAAAATTAATTCTAATATTTGTTATTTTAAATTAAACATAATTCAGATCAATCGCCTTATTTCAAATTCCAATACTAAATGAAAGATTTAGAAAACCTTTGTATCAACACAATCCGAATTTTGTCGGTAGACGCAGTTCAGAAAGCAAATTCCGGTCATCCGGGAATGCCAATGGGAGCTGCTCCGATGGCTTATACTCTCTGGACTAAGTTTCTTAATTTCAATCCAGAAGATCCTGACTGGTCCAATCGTGACAGATTTATTTTGTCTGCCGGTCACGGAAGCATGCTGCTGTATAGTCTGCTTTATCTTACAGGTTACGATCTTTCACTGGATGATCTGAAGAATTTCCGTCAGCTCGACAGTAAAACTCCCGGTCATCCGGAATCTCATCTCACAATAGGAGTCGAAACTACAACAGGACCTCTCGGTCAGGGATTTGCAAACGGTGTCGGATTTGCCATTGCGCAAAAATATCTTGCGGCAAGATATAACAAACCGGGTTTTGATATTTTTGATTATAATGTTTATGTGATCTGCAGCGACGGTGATCTGATGGAAGGAATTTCCTCTGAAGCTGCATCCGTTGCCGGGCATCTTAAGCTGGGAAATTTGATCTGTCTTTATGATGACAATCATATTTCGATTGAAGGAGATACCGAGATCGCATTTACAGAAGATACAAAAATGAGATTCGAATCTTTCGGGTGGCATGTGATAGTTGTAAATGACGGAAATAATGTTGAAGCAATTTCCAAAGCAATTGAGCTTGCAAAAAATGTGAAGGATAAACCTTCACTTATTAAGATCCGGACGCACATTGCTTGCGGAAGTCCGAATAAAGCTGATACAGCCGGCGCTCACGGTTCGCCGCTGGGACCTGAAGAAGTTAAATTGACAAAAATTAATCTTGGATGGGATCCGGAGAAATTCTTTTATGTTCCTGAGGATGTCAAGAAATTTTATGAAGAAGCCGGAAATAAAGGCGCGAAGAAAGAAGAAGAGTGGAATAAATTATTTTCTGAATATAAAATTAAATATGCTGATCTTGCAAATGAATTTGAAAATTTCAGCAAAGGTAAATTCCCGGATAATTTTTCAAAATCATTTCCTGTATTTGATCCGAAAGAAGGTCAGATCGCAACACGTTCCGCTTCCGGAAAAACAATAAATGCAATTGCATCATTGCTTCCTCTGATGATGGGCGGTTCGGCTGATCTTGAACCATCGACTGATACTTTTATGAAAGGTTATGAAAGTTTTCAATCCGGAAAATATGTAGGCAGAAATCTTCACTTCGGTGTCCGCGAACATTCAATGGGTGCGATCCTGAACGGTATTACTCTGATAAATCCAATGATAGCTTACGGAGCGACTTTTTTAATTTTCTCTGAATATATGCGCGCTCCTATTCGTCTTGCTGCGATAATGGGAATTTGTCCAATCTATGTTTTTACACATGACAGCATTGCTCTGGGAGAAGACGGAACTACGCATCAGCCGATCGAACAACTTATTTCACTTCGATCAATACCGAATTTAACTGTCATCCGTCCTGCCGATGCAAATGAAACTTCACAGGCATGGAGAGTTGCGCTCGAACATAAAAGCGGACCCGTTGCATTGATCTTAACAAGACAGAAAGTACCGGTAATAGATCAGAATAAATTTACTTCTGCAGAGAATCTTGAAAAAGGCGCATACATACTTTCTGACTGTGACGGAAAAGCTGAAATAATATTTATTGCTACCGGGTCAGAAGTTCAGCTGGCATTAACTGCACAGGAAGAGCTTGCAAAAGAAAATATTAAAACAAGAGTTATCAGCATGCCTTCGTGGGAATTATTTGAAAAACAAAGTAACGAATACAAAGAAAAAGTTTTACCGAAAGACATCAGAAAAAGAATTTCAATTGAAGCCGGGTCGACAATTGGCTGGCATAAGTATATTACTGATGAAGGAAGTGCGATCGGAATAGATGAATTCGGAAAATCAGCTTCCGCTGAAGTGCTGATGAAGGAGTTTGGGTTTAGTGTTGAGAATGTAATTCGGGTTGCTAAGGATTTGTTGAAATAATTTGCAATTTCGTATTTTGCAAAATTCTGTTGGAAAACATTTTTCACCACATAGTAACATAGATATACAGCTAATTAATATTCATCGGATTATATTTTTTCTATTGGCTATGTGTTAAATAAAAAATATCTTTCGAAGATAAAATAAGAGATTAAGAACGAGGTGGTATTTGCAATGACTAAAAATTCAAATTCTATGTTTTCTATGCGGCTATGTGGTAAAAAAACTTTATTTGTGTAAAAAAATAAAGCTTATTTCTCCGGGAAATTTTAAATCTTAATCAGAATAAATTAACAATAAATAAATATGAATTTAACAAAAAAAAATCTGAAACTTGGAAAGTATGAATCAGGATTTGCAAAAGCTTTGATCAAACTCGATAAGAATAACATTGTTCAAAGGATTTGGGAAAGAGATCCGACAGTATGGAAAACAGGAATAGAATATGACGGCTTGATAAAAAACCGGCTTGGCTGGCTTTCGCTTCCTGTGACAATGAAAAAAAACTGTGATGAAATTATTTCTTTTGCTGATGAATTAAGAAATGAAGGATTTGAGTATGCAGTTGTTCTGGGAATGGGCGGAAGCAGCATGTGTCCGGAAGTCTGCAGGGAAACATTCGGAGTGAGGGACGGATATCTGAAACTATTTGTGCTTGACAGCACTGATCCTAAAACTATAATCAATATTGAAAACTCTGTTGATCTAAAAAAAACTGTATTCATTGTTTCAAGCAAGTCCGGCGGAACGATCGAAGTTGATTCTTTCTTCCGTTATTTCTTTGATAAAGTAAAAGCAATTGATCCGGAAAATGCCGGAAAGCATTTTGCTGCTGTTACAGATCCTGATACTCTGCTTCAGTCAATTGCGAAGGAAAATAATTTCAGAAAAATATTTACAAACCCTGCTAATATCGGAGGAAGATATTCTGCATTGTCATATTTCGGACTTGTGCCTGCAGCACTGATAGGAATTAACATAAAAAAGCTTCTTGGCAATGCAGTAGAGATGATGAATAATTGTATGCAGCTTGAAGCTGTGAAAAATTACGGATTAATAATCGGAACTATTGCCGGTGAACTTTCAAAAAAGAGATCAAAGAGAAATAAATTAACCTTCATTCTTCCTGACAGGATAAAGTCTTTTGGTTACTGGGCAGAACAGCTGATCGCGGAAAGTACAGGTAAGGAAGGTAAAGGTATCATTCCGGTCGAAGGTGAGGATACAGACAAACCTTCTGAATACAGCAATGACAGAATGTTTGTTTATATGAAACTCGGAAAGGAAAAAAAAGCAGTTAAAAATTCTTTACGCAGTCTTGCAAAAAACAACTTTCCTGTGATCGTACTTGAGCTGAATGATGTTTATGATCTTGGCGGTCAGTTTTATTTATGGGAATTTGCAACTGCCGTGATGGGATGCATCCTTGAAATAAATCCTTTTGACGAACCGAATGTGAAAGAAAGTAAGGACAATACAGGAGAAGTTTTAAAATTTTATGAAACGGAGAAAAAACTTCCCGAAACAATTCCTAATGCCACTGAGGATAATCTTAGTTTATTCATTGAAGAAAAATCTTTTAAAAAGAAACTTCCTAAGTCTAAAAAATTAAGCAAATGGATCTTAAAGGATTATCTTGATTTCTTTTTCAAACAAAAAAAGAAGGGTGATTATATTGCTGTTATGGCTTACATCGAAAGCAATGATGCGAACAATGAATTGCTGAAAAAAATAAGAGAGTTGCTGAAATCAAAATTAAAAGCTGCAACTACCGTAGGCTTTGGACCGAGATTTTTACATTCGACAGGACAGCTTCATAAAGGCGGCGCGAATAATGGAATGTTCATTCAGATAGTCGGCGAAGATAAAGTTGATGCAACTATTCCGGGAAAGCCATACTCATTCAGTATTCTGAAACAGTCACAGGCGATAGGGGATTATGAATCACTTCTGAAACACAGCAGAAGAACATTGAAAATAAATATCGGTTGGGATGAAAAGAAAGGATTGAAAGATCTTTATAATGAATTGAAAAAAGTTTTGTGATTTTTATTGTCGGATCATTGATCTAATAAAATTATTTTTTTTAACTTAAGATGTCCGTTTTAAAATAAGATCAAAAGAATAGCCACTAATTGCACGAATTAACACGAATTTAATTGAATATTTATTAGAACAACCCTTTATTAAAATTCGTGAAAATTTGTATAATTTGTGACAAAAAATAATTTTAAAAATTATTAGCGGTCAACTTAAGTTATTTAATATAAATTTTTAAATTAAACATAAGGAGAAAAAATGAAATTAGGAATTATCGGTCTCGGCAGAATGGGAGCTAACATGGCTGAAAGACTGCTTAAAGACGGTCATAGTGTTGTTGCAAATAACAGGAGTTCCGATAAAATTAAAGAGATCGAAAAGAAAGGAGCTGAAGGAGCTTATTCGCTTGAAGAGCTTGTGAGCAAACTTGAGACACCGAGAGTTATATGGCTGATGGTTCCGTCCGGAGAAACAGTTCAGCAAACTATCGAAGCATTGATACCTTTGATATCAAAAGGAGACATTATCATTGATGGGGGTAACAGCCTATTTACGGATACCAATCGTCGTTGTCGCTCGCTGAAAGAGAAGGGAATTTTGTTTATAGGTACTGGTATTTCGGGAGGGGAAGAAGGCGCGCGGCATGGTCCTTCCATCATGCCGGGAGGTAATCCGGAGGCATGGCCCCATGTCAAGAACATTTTTCAGGACATCAGTGCAAAGGTAGAGGATGAGCCTTGTTGCGATTGGGTAGGAGACGAAGGAGCCGGTCATTACGTCAAGATGGTACATAATGGTATCGAATATGGTGATATGCAGTTGATTGGCGAGGCCTATTCTTTGCTCAAGCACGCATTGAATTTCAACAATGAAGAGCTACATCAGATTTTTGCGGAATGGAATGAAGGGGAT
>DAIPYE010000109.1:0-11340 GCA_036782915.1 Bacteroidota bacterium
GTTCTTCATTCATTAACTTTACAAATAAAATTTCAATGCCTTCTTTTGAAAGTTCATTTGTCAATTCCTCTAAAGTATCGGATGCAGTAATATCAATATGATTTATAGAGCTTGCATCCAGTATCAGGTATTTTATATTATCTTTTCTTTGAGAAAGTACTTCTAGGATCCTGGTTTTAAAATAATCCGCATTATAAAAAACCAGTGATGATTCGAATCTGTAGATCAGAATTCCGGGAATTTCCTTTGCTTCCGGACATTCAATTAAATTGTGATATCTGTTAGTAGATTCATCCAGCCCCAGTATTTCATCATGCGGTCTGGATGATTTTGCAAGAAGTCTTATAAGAGTAATCAAAACTGCCAGCAATACAGCATGAAGCACGCCTATCGTAATAACACTTAAAGCAGTGAACAACGCCAGATAATATTCATTTCTGCTGACGCGATAAAGTTTTCTTAAATAATCAATATTAAATAATCCGAAAGTTGCGGAAATAATTATTGCGCTTAATGTAGTTATTGGAAGATATTCAAAATAATGTGTAAAGAACATTACGACGAAAGCAACTGAAATTGCAGCTACAACAGAAACAAGCTGAGTTTTTCCGCCGGAAGAATTATTAACGGCTGTCCGTGAATCTGCGCCGCTTATCACATATCCCTGAGAAAGTCCGGAAAATATATTTGCAACTCCTAAAGCAATAAAATCTTTATTGGCATCGATCTTATAACCATTTCGGGAAGCAAAACTTTTATTTGTAAGCATTCCGCTGCAGTAACTGATGAGGACAATACCGAGAGATCCTGTTAAAAGCATTTCAAGTTTCCCGGAATCAACTTCAGGAATAAAAAGAGCGGGAAATCCGGCAGGCACATGACCTACAACTGCAAGCCCTTTCCCGTCAAAGTCAAACATAAGAGTGGCGATAATTCCGCCGACAACTGCGATCAGCGGTGCAGGAATTCTGCTGAAATATTTTTTTAAGATCCTGAGAAAAACAAAGGTTATTAATCCGATCGTTAAAGTTAATATTTGTGTCTCATTAATTTTCGATAAGAAATCAATCATCATTTTAAAAAAGCCGCCTGATATTACATTGAAACCAAAAAATTTTCCAAGCTGACCGGTAATGATGCTGATAGCAAGTCCGTTAATGTATCCGGTCAATATCGGCTTTGATAAAAAATTTGAAATGAACCCCAGTTTCAGAATTCCGCCGGCTACACATAACACACCGACAATAATTGCCAGCAGAATTGAATATGATAAATATTCTTTAGATCCGATAACAGCCAAAGGAGCAATAGTGGATGCTATAAGAATACATGTTGCGGAATCGGGACCGACCATTAATTGTCTTGATGAACCGAATAACGCATAAGCTATCATTGGTAATATACTTGCATATAATCCGGTTTCGGGAGGGAGTCCGGCTAGTCCGGAATATGCTATTCCGATCGGAACAGCAATTGCTGCAACAGATAATCCTGCGGCTAAATCACTAGCAAGCCATTCTTTTTTGTAAGAATGAAGCAGACTCAGACCAGGCATAATATTGTAAAGCTTTTCTGTTAAACTTGATCTCATTTTGGAATTTAAACAATTAAATTACAGTGATAATATCAAACTCATTTAAAACCACATATACTGATAAGTCAGAGAGTAAATTGTAAAATCACCGCCTGCTCTTGTAGCTACACCTTTGGAGAAATTTGCTTTAATTGAATTATTCATATTAATCGGAACTGACAATGTTACACCTGTTCTGAAATTACTCTGAAAATCATTTTTATTAACATTATTTAACTTAGTTTCTCCGCCGTTAACATAAACAGAGTTCAATGCCACCCAGATCTTTGACGGAAAAAGATAACTAATATGTCCCTGTAAACTGAAAATCGGATCCTGCTGAACAGTATTTGTTTCTAAAAAATCAGAGTTTTTTGTAAATAACCAGACCCCTGTAAATAATTCGAAAAAAAGAGGACCTGTATTATATGAAGCGCCTATTTCAGGTTTAAATCCCCAACGGTTGGATCCGAGATTAATTAATTTATCTTCATAATACTGACCAGTAGGAACCGAGACAGATAAACTCGTTCCGAATACAAATTTTTCCTTATGTTTTACAAATTCTTTAGGAGCTAAAGCGCGGGCACCTATCAGATCAAAAACAAATTTAATTCTGGAATCCGCAAGACCGCTTCTGGTACCTGATGTATCTCTGCCGTTAAGCTTAGCATTCCCGTCTAAAAAAACATAAGGTATACCAACCTGTATTTTACAAAGTTTACCGAATAATCCGAATGATCTCAGATATCCTATGGCAACAGTATTCGAACTAAGATCCAGTTCCTTTATCGGCGAAGAAGCGTCTGCCACTATATCTCCCGTGGAATAGGAATAGCTCAGCACTGCGACATTCAAACCAACAGGCACACTCGAATAATTTCTCGGCTCCATTTCCTGTGATTCAGATCTGAGTGGAAAGAATATTATTGATAATAGAGTCAACGCTGAAAAAAAATAAAGACAGTATTTATTTAACATGTATTAAATTTTAATTTTTTAAATCATGATGAGATTATTTTCTGGCAATAAAAAGTAAATAGATGAAGCAAAGTGTAATAATTAAATGAAGAATCGCAGCCGGTAATAAAAGCAAACCGTTGTATCCTCCGGCGAATTTCAGATAAAAAAAGAAAACTGAAACAATTAAATTATATGCAAACATTCCGGTAACTGCGGACATATTAATTTTTTCACTTTCACTTCCCTTTCCCTGCCAGCATGAAATTCCAAAACTTAAAAAAACAATTCCGGTCAATCTTCCGATGGTTTCAATTACATCTGTCACTGCTGCTCCGATCAGGATCTGAATAACTGCGGAAGGAATAAATATTAAAGCCAGTCCCACTAAAATTTCCAGAACGGAAGTTACTTTTAATAACTTTACTATATTCAAAATTCAGCTTTCTGTTTATTACAATTAATATTTGAAATTCTGTTTATTATCGTTAAATTTTTTTTACAGCCGGAGGAAACCAGCGCTGTTCGTATATTTCCTTATCCGGAAGATAACATCTCAGCACAATATAAAACTCATCTGCAGGTGAAGGCAGCCAGTTTGATTCTTTATCAGGACCCGGAGATTTATTCTGAATATAAATTGTCAAACTTCCATCGTCACCCATTTTCAGATCAGGTGAACGATCTCCGAGAGAGTACCTGTTTATGGGATTGTCTGCAAGATTGAAATCCATTCCATACAATGTCAGACTCCAGAATGCATTAACTTTTGGAAACTCATCGGGTTCGAATCGAAGGAAATAATTATTCGAGCCGCTGAAATTATTTTCATCAGAATCTTTTCTTGTATTGAGATAAACACTTTCCTGAACATCATTAGCTACAATACCGCCGAGACATTGAACTGCCGCCCTCAGCAAAAATTCATTATTCGCTCCTGCTCTGCCAAGAAATTTTGAGGGGGAATTCCAGCTGTTTTTTCTTGTATTTCCGTACCCGCCGAATGCTGCTCCTTTTAAAATTTCCATTCCGGTTTTCTCTGCTTTGATCAATTGCTTTTTAGTTTCCTCATCTAATTTATCAATTTCGGTATCGGGCGCAATGCCGATCTCTGAAAATAATTTTAAAAGTATATTATCCTTCTCCGGAGGCGGATTTTCAGCCATTGCTTTTACCATAGTTTTCCACGGAGCAAGATAATCCTGTTTAGGATTTCCGGGAGCCCAGACAGATCTGTTAGTAGCAGTAAAAGGTTTGTTCTGAATAAAATAATCGAGAGGAGTTAGTTTATATTGAGTTGAAATTTCATAAGCAGTTTCAGCATCAGCAGCATTTTCTACAAGTGTTCTTCCAAAAATAAAAGCCCAGGGAGTAGGGCATTCAGCAACTTTCTTTACACCATCCGGAACATTTCCAATCCAGTCTTTCCGGCAGATTAGAAATTTTCCTGCTTTGCTTCCGGTTGCTCTTTTTCCTATATAATCAAAATTGTCAGAACTCATATCCGCTAATTCAAATGTAAAATATCTGTCACCCATATCCGGATGTTCAAGAATAACAGGACCGTCGCTCAGATCAAGAATTCCAATTGCATAAAAAGTATCATTGTTCGGACTGCCACCGTCTTTATATTTAGCATCAGTCATTTTTTTCTCAAGCCAGAAAGAATTTACAGCAAGATGCGGGGAATTTGTGGAGTCATCTACCGGATCGATCCACTTGTGTCTGATAGTTGGCAGATAAACATAGGGAAATCCGTATATAAATGCCTGTACCGCTAAAGTATAAATATTATCTGCTTTCCAATCATTGCTGCCATGTCCGCTGAAAATACCTGAAATTACAGAAAGAAAAGAATGTTTTTTTGAATTATTATTTTCCATTTATAATTTTAAAAATTGTTTAAACTGAATGTTTAACGGAATTATTTCTTAAAACTCAACACAGAATTGAGTGTAACTTAACATTATGCATTCTAAATTACAATTATATTTAATGTATTAAATATTCTGTCTTTTAAAAAAAACCTTTCTCAATAATGCAGAAAGGTTTTGGAATATTTAAATTAATGAGATGTGATCTTACCTGTTGAAAATTTCAGATAATAAAACTTAAAAACAGCATACACAGAAATGATAATTACTGTTTGATCAAGTCAAGTGAATTTTTTAAATGATTTCAAAGAATTTCAAAACTCAGTTTGCAATACTTTAATGAAATAATATTAACTGTTAAAAACTTCCATCCAGTCATTTTTCATGCTTACAACTTTTATTCCTTCCTTATCAGCAACTTCAAGAGCTAAATTCAACGGACTGATCTTAAAATCCTTATCATATGCAACTTCACGCACATCATCATCATGATGAAGCAGCAAAGCCATATTTAAATTTTTCCCGCCTAAAGTATATCTGAGCATTGCAAGATCTCCGTCCGAATTCCCAAAAGCAAACACAGGTCTTTTACCGGTGTGTAAATGTATGTTATTGATTTTTTCATCTTTGTCATCGAAACTGTTGAGCTTAGGTACTCTTACAATTTCCGGTACATTATCATTGTATTCAATTTTAGTTTTACCGCTGGAGCCAATTATCTGATTTTCAGGAATTCCGTACATCTTATTCCCGATAGTTCTCATAAAATCTATTCCTCCGCCCGAAACAATAAAAGTTTTAAAACCATTACTTCTGAGAAAATTCAGAAGTTCAATCTGGGGTTTAAATGAACTGTTATAATATGAAAAATTAAATTTCGGATGAATAGCAGTATCAAACCATTTTTTAACAAATCCCATAAACTCCTCCGGAGATTTCCCGTCATGAGTTTGAAATAAAAGATTTATAATATCATTTTTTGAAAATGTGACGAGGGATTTCAGATCCATTTCCAGAAAAGCTTTGAAGATCGGAGAGTTATTTAACGCCGGATTAATTTCCGCAAGTTCTTTAGCTCTGTCAAGGGCATAGAACAACTCAACCTGAAGCGGCTGTTCTGTCCATAGCGTGCCGTCATTATCGAATACTGCAATTCTTTCTTCTTCGGGAATATGATCTTTTGATTCTTTATCAGTAATTCTTTCCACAAAATCCAGTATAGATTTTTTTATCAAAGTATCTTTCCATAAAGCTAAATTGTTGCCAGTCATAATAAATTTTGGTTATAATTTATAAAAAAAAAGATCCGGTATCAGTATTTGAACTGCCGGATCTTTTAAATAAATAGTTGTGTATTGCAAAAAATGATTTCAATCTATTTCCTGTTAAATCTAATCAATTATTTCCCGAAGCTGTAAAACAGTCCGCCCACATATTCAAACCCCGTCAGCATTTTAGAGTTTTGTTCATCGTAAACATCATAGTCTTCATAAAAACTGTTATTATAATTAATGTTAAGATTTACACCAAAGTTTTTAGCAAATTTTACATCAAACCCGAAACCGACCTGAAAAGCATATCTGATAAATTTCTGATCAGATACTTCCCCATTTCCTAAAAAGTCACTTGCGCCGATAAGATTAATACCATTCATAAAAGAGAAATAAGGCATGAATATTTTTTTATAAAGATAGAATCTTCCTCCAACATGTATGGGGTAAACATTAAAATCTTTATATGCTCCTGAATCAACTCCTGATCTTAAATTTTGCTTTATATATCCTACCCTTGCTATTACAAGCCAGGAATTTGCAAAATACTTGCCGTAATTCAAAGTAGCTCCGCTGCCGTAATCATAATCATCTCCGAATTTACCAAGGTTGTGAATGTAATTATATGTAACAAACACCTGATTATCAAGCTGCTCCAGATAATTTTTCTTTGGAGAAGTTAATTGATTCGGCAGTAACGATTGAGAATAGACCGAACCGCTTATTGCAAAAATTATTAATAATAAAAATATTTTCATAAATTAATTTACCGTTTTTAAAATAATCTTGTTTTAAAGAAAGCTCTTATAATTGGTGTCTCGAAACTTACATCAGGAGTAGGCATCGGCTGACCGGTTGCGGGATCAAGTATGAATCCATTGGGATAATTGTAGTAACTGTTTCTTTTATAATATCCGAGTCCGACCCCGAAAACAAAATAATCTTTCAAAGGAAGCTGAAATCTTAATTCACCCCATTGTAAAAGATGTTTGGAAAACGAAGGTTCGCTTTGTGTCCACAAATAATCCATTGTATAATCCACTTCAAATATATTCCAGTCTCCTTTATAGATCTCAAATCCGATACTTCCTCCAAGACCCTGTCCAAAGTCATAATTCCTTCCGTCAGTAGAGTCAAGGAAATAATTATTTGCTGTAGCTCCCATTGGAATCAATCTTAAATTAATATTAGTCCATAAATTCAAATTATTTTTTTTATTAAGACTAAACTCAGTGTTTAACTGTTCAACAATCGCAGCATTACCATATATAAACCCTACATTATTATAGTAATCATAATTTAGTGTTGTTTCCAGAGAATATTTGGCTTTTTCTTTATTTGATATCATAAATGAAAAAAGACTTCCGATTGCATTCATAGAAGTCAGCGCAGGAGCATTAGAAGCAATTCCTAAATTAAAATAAAAATAAGAAAATGGAGTTGTGATCTTATGTAAAAATTCGTCACCGTATTCAATTTCCAGTTCAAACAGACCTTCAAGTTCTTTATTGTTTGATGAATCATTCGTAAGCACCCTTGTACCCGCATCTAAATTCAGATCAAAATAATCAGGTGTCCGCCATTCCGGATTCGGAAAAACTCTTGAAGCTTCGCCGGTAACAAGTCTTGTAAATAATCTGACAGGATTAAATATACCTCCTGCAATTTCCGTCCAGACTCTGTGTGAACCTCTGGCGGTATTATCATTTATCATGGTTGAAAGCCTGTAAAGTATTTCTCCAAAAGCAGCTCCGTTCATTCCGGTATTTACCCAGTCGTTAATAGCAGGCTGATTGGTTTCCATGAAAGTTTCCCAGAGATAGCTTCCCGCAAGAGCAAATGCAGATGATTCCCAGAAATTGTAACCGTTTGATCTTCCGCTGTTATAAAATAAACTTCCGCCGAAAGGATGAGCAAATAAATTTGTTTCGAAGTTATCTCCGTCATAATTCCATCCGTTATTTATGTTACTCCAGATAGACTGAAATCCAATGAACGGCCATCTTTCTCCCTGTCCCGGTTCGTCCCAGTCTCTGCCAAATCTTGCAAGCGCCCAGGGAAATGCTATATTAAAAAACAGTTCATCAAAGACAGCAAGTCCGAAATGTCTTGTAGATTCCCACGGCACATATTTTTCGGGGAAATATTTCGAGATATCTTTATTTTTGTCAAAATGATTTTTTGATACCTGAAATTTCGGAGTGAAATTATCTTTAGCCGGACTTAAATCATCATAATTCTTTAATAATGGTGAAGTGTTAAATTCTGAAAAATCTCTGTTGGAAACAGAACTAAACTGATCTTTCTCTTTTGAATTTAAGCGAAGTGTGATCTTACTTTTATTATCTGATTCTGAAATTTTATCGGAAAGCATTTTTAATGTCAATTCCCTGGATGAACCGGATTCCTGAGCCGGAAGAATATTTATTCCTGCAAATAATAAAATTGTAATGATAAACGGAGTAAACTTTTTAATAGGCATATTTGATTTTTATAAAACTAAATTTTCTTTTAAAATATTATTGCAAGATTATTAAAAGGTGATAAATATAAAGTGTTACGGTAAATTATTATACAAATATTAAAGATTATTAGAGAGATTTTCAATTCCAACAAATAACACTAATTTTTAAAAAGGAAACAAAAAAAATTAATCACATTAAAAAACCGCAGCAAAATGAAGTGAAATATATCACTCTCCTTCACTGCGGCTTTACTTACAACACTAACTTTTTAACAAACTTCCCCATGGATACTTAACTTTGAATAATTTTAAAAGCGTTATTGATTTCTAAACAAGGAAGCTGGATTTACAGAAATCTTAATATCTGTATCCGATACCGATCGTCGGACCGTATTCATTAACAGTCCAGTTTAAATCGTTTTTGTAATAATTTACACCTAAATATTTAAATCCGAATGTAAGCGGGATGTTAGGTGATAACATATAAGCAACTCCAACATTCATTTGCCATGTCATCTGTGAATTAACTCCAAATCCGCCGATGTCTCCTTTTGTCCATGCTGCCCATTTTCCCTTACTGTCAAGTACAAATTCTGCATTTACTCCGATTACAGGATCAAGCCATGAATTTGAATACCCTCTTTGTTTTGAAGCTCCGGCTGAATCCAGAATTGTTGCTTCAAGATCTAAATTCCATAATCTTCCGCCGCCATAAATATCTACCATTGTTTTTTTGCTCTTTGACGGGAATAGATATGTTAAAAACAGATCATATACTGCCTGTTTCGCTGTCCAGTTCGCTGAACGGTCTTTAGGTAAATTTGGATTTTCTGCTGTTGCGTCAAATCCTTTTTTATTTATGTAGCTGATATCAAATACAAAACTAACTCTTTCATATTTGATCTTACCAATAAATGCTGCATACATTTTCAGGTTGTCAAATGAAAAACCTTTATTGAATCCATAAACGCTTCCGTTTGGTCCTTCACCGACTGTTCCGCCTATTGCTGCTAGCCATGCATAAGGCATAATACTGAAGTTGAATTTCTTTGGTTTTGTGACGTTTTTATCTGAAATTTTCTTATTAAGAGCTAATGGAGCAAGTGTACTTTCTGAGCTGAGTTTTTCTGAATTGCTGTTTGCAGTAAAATCTTTGTTAATCTTGTCAATACTTGAGAGACTTTTTACTTCTGATAATTTTGGCAAATTCTCTTTAGCGGAAACGTTAAGATAAAATGCTAAAGCTAAAATTAAAAGCGTGATCTTTTTCATTTTTGTTTTTTATTTTTTATTTATGAAAATTACTTCATAAACTTATTTGATATGATACCCCTTAATAGCATATCTGAAGTCTATTCAATAATTTTCGGGTTTAGGGTATTTTATAATTTTTTATAACTTTGATCATTAAATCTAAATCAATAATCGAAGTTTTAAAAAAATTATATGATTTTTGATGATTCATATTATGTTGCAAAAACACAATTCAGTGTTACACAAAAATATAATATTTTAAATAAATAAGAAACCTACAAAAAATATTAACCTACCCAAATTTATTCTTTAATTATCATTCTAATATTATCATATTAAAAAAAAATATTTAATATTTTACATCTATGACCGGTAAAAGAAAAAAGAAAATAAAGTTTTTAACTATATATAACACATTCAGTAAAGCTGAGAAAACAGAATTTCACATTTTTTTAAAAAGTAATCAAAGCGCCAGAAAGAGGGATTACGAAGGTATTCTGTCTTCTCTAAAAATAAATGAATTGGGAATAATTGATTTTGATGAAACTAAAAGCAGTATTACCAGATGGAACATATTGTCAGAGCTGAATCTGCATGCGGAAAACTTTCTTATTATAAAAACTTTAGAATCCGAAAATTCAATTAAAAAAAATTTACTTCTGAAAGCATTTGAAGTAAGAAATCTCCATTCCCCTTTTGAACAAAGATACAAAGCATTTAAAAAGGATATCATAAATAAACCGTTTGTAAATTATGATTATGATAATTTTTATAAACTTGATCTTTCTTATTTGAAATTTCAGAGTTCGAATTCATTATCAAAAAATAATTTTAAAAAATTATCAGACATCCAAAATTCCCGAATGGGAGTTGTTTTGTCCGAAATGCTAGAAATGCTTCTCCACAGAAAAGTACATAAGATTACAAAACAGATAAATTCAGATTCACTCGTTGAAGAGTTATCCTCTGTCATCAATTTCGATAAAGCACTGGTCTATTTATCAGACTCTTCAAATTATTCAAATAAACTTTATCATATAATAGAATTTCTGTATTTACTTCATAAATGTTTTAACGACCCTGCAGACAAGAAATCATACATCAAAGCAAAAAAAATATTTTCCGTGAATCTCAGATCAGTTGCAAAAGAAAAAAGGGTTGATTACTATGAATTATTGATAAACTTTAATATAGAGTGCATAAATTTGCTGATCCCGGGTGCATATGAAGAATTGTTTTCATTGATAAAAGAGAAACTTGACGAAGGTATTATTCATGAACTTGAAAATAGTAATTTTGTTTCAAATCATTTCCGAAATTATGTTATAGTTGGTCTGACTCTTAAAAAATTTAAATGGACAAACAATTTCCTGAATAAATACGGACCGGCTCTTCCTGCTAAATTAAGAAATGCAAATGTGCTAATAGGCAAAGCTTCGCTGATGTTTGCTAAAAAAGAATATGCCCAGTGTTTTGAGACGATAAAAAAAATCAAAAAAATAAATTCATATTTTTTTGTAGATATTTCTGTTTTAAAATTAAAAGTATTATTTGAATTAAACAAGATTGTCGAATGTCATGATGAACTTAGGAAGCTTAAAGAATTCTTAAGAAAAGACCGCCTTGTGGTCGATTATCTGATCATTTATACGAGAGCTTTTTGTAAAGCATTTTCACTTTTACTCAAGCTAAAAGAAAATCCTATATCTAAAAACCTGAATGATCTGATGGTTTTATATTCAGATAAGAATTTCATTGGGAAAAACTGGATTATTAAAAAGGCTGGTGATGTAAAAATAAACCGAAGTTGAATAATGTTTTTTTGAATAGAAATTTAGAAAATCAAAATAAAAATTATTTTTAATATTAAATAATCTTAACTAATCTTTCGCACACCTGAAACCAATATTAGAAGTCCCGCTGTCATATGCCTGTCCCCTTCTT
>DAIPYE010000110.1:0-11287 GCA_036782915.1 Bacteroidota bacterium
TCGACTCGTCGTCGCGGATGTCGTCCATCTGCTCGTCGTTGATGATCGTGTTGCTGACACAAAGCTCCTATTGCAGCAGATAATCCCATTGTTTGCGGAAATCCTTCCGTTTTGAAGGTTTTCTTGATCGAATTTCCGTTTGATTTCCAGCCGTTTAAATTCTTTAAACTTTCTTTGATCTGTATAGCTGTTAATTTTTTCATAATTTTGGAATATTAATTTTTCAACAATTTAAAAATTGATTTATTCAGATGCTTTTTTTACAATGCTTTCCAGCTTTTTTATGTAATTGTCAAATGCCTTGTAACCTTTTGATGTGATTTTATACTTTGAAACAGGCTTTCTGTCAACAAAATTTTTTTTGACTGATACGTAACCGGCATCTTCGAGTTTCTTTAGATGAACACTGAGATTTCCGTCTGTTGCGTTTACTTTCTCCTTCAAATAACTAAAATCAGCTTCTTCAACACTTACCAAAACTGCCATTAAAGATGTTCTGATCCTTGAATGTATGACATCATCAATTTCCTGATAATCGTAGCTGCTCATTTTGTTTACACCTCATCCTGATTTAAAAAATTACTTTCTTCTGATATTTCTCTTTTTGATTTTTTATTTAACATAATTCCCGGTATCACCTGCAGACAGATCATCATTATTGCAAATATAAGCAGAGTATGTATGCTTGGGAATATAAACATGATTGCCGCTCCGATCCACCAGCCAAATGAAATATTTCTCAGCCAGTTTATCTGCTGGATTGCTCCGCTGGTGAAATATGAAATTCCCAGCGAAACTGATATAATTGGTGAAATGAATATGGGATTGTATGCTTTTGTCATAGTTCCTAAAAACCCGAACATGAACATTGCAATTCCTGATGCCAGCCAGAGTGAGCCGAGTATGCTTCCTGCGTAAGTATGAACTTTCGCAGTCCTCGATTGCTTTCTTCCAATTAACATATCAATAATTGCTCCTGATATCATCAGTATGAACCATATCATCCCGATGTAATTCGCATTTGTATTGGTTAAAAGCATTATGTAATTGATCAGTAATGCAATTGTAACAAGCACACCCCAGAAAATATAATGAATGCCGTTGTCAATGTTTATCCTTCGGCTGTCTTCCATTATTTTCTTAATGACAGTTAACTCAATTTCAGCTTTTTTATATTCCATTTTGTTTTAGTTAAAGTTCTTTGTTTTTTAAAGTACTTTACAAAAGTATAAATTTTTAATTGTTTTGTCAAGTGCTTAAAAAAAATCCCGTTAAGAATAATTCCTTAACGGGATAAAAATGCTGCTCTGATATACTTCTAACCCTGTGCGTCCGTAAATCCGGGCTTTCCGTCAAATTTATATAAATGCTCGGTTTTTATAAAATCAAATCCGGCATCGTTCAGTTTGTTGAGCAATATTATAATATCAGAATTTTTTACCGATTCATTTTCATGAGACGGTACAAATCTGCATCTCCAGTGATCTGTGCAAAAGGTTTCTTTAAATCCGTCAGGCCATACTTTTGAACCTCTGTTACTTATCATCTGCAGTACCAATGATTCCGAATGTATTTTCTTTAGCATCTCACCCAGATCATCTGCACTTCCGTTGCTCCATTCCAAAAATACATCTACCCCGACAAGATCTTTTCTTTCTTTAAGCACTTTCTTTTTATCGCTTTTTCTGGCTTCCTTTTTTACTGTTTTTTTATAATCAACTGCTTTTAAAGTCACTGGTTTCTGACCAATTCTTTCAATCACTGCTTTAGCAAATTCTTTCGTTCCGACTTTTTCCTTGCTTATATTTTCTTTAAAAATATCATATGTGTGAATCCCGTCTTCCAGTGTTTTTAACCATGCGTTATGAACTTTAGACGCAACTTCATTTTGTCCGATATGATTAAGCATCAAAACAGCTCCAAGCAAAAGTCCGGATGGATTGGCAAGATTCTGTCCTGCTCTCCTCGGTGCTGATCCGTGTATCGCTTCAAACATTGCATAATTTTCTCCGATGTTTGCCGAACCTGCAAGTCCAACTGATCCGGTGATCTGTGCAGCCACATCCGATAATATATCACCGTATAAATTTTCCATAACTATTACATCAAAATCTTCAGGAGTATTTGCCATTTTTGCAGCTCCAATATCAACTATCCAGGTCTCCGTTACGATTTCCGGATATTCTGCTGCAATTTCATCAAATACTTTATGAAATAATCCGTCAGTTAATTTCATAATATTATCCTTTACGAAACATGTGACCTTTTTTCTGTTATTAGCCAGAGCGTATTCAAATGCATATCTTATGATCTTTTCCGAACCCGGACGGGAAATTAATTTCAAACACTGATATACCTGCTGAGTTTGTCTGTGTTCAATTCCGGCATAAAGATCTTCTTCATTTTCTCTTACAATAACAACGTCCATCACAGGATGCTTTGTTGAAACATACGGATGATAAGATACACATGGTCTTATGTTTGCATAAAGTCCCAGTGTCATTCTAGTCGTAACATTAAGACTTTTATAACCGCCGCCCTGTGGTGTAGTTATAGGGGCTTTTAGGAAAACATTGGTTCTTTTTAAGGAATCCCATGCGCTCGGTTCTATTCCGGCAGCATTCCCTCTGAGATATACCTGCTCACCGATTTCAATTGTTTCTATATCTAATTTAGCTCCGGCTGCTGTAATAATACTGATCGTCGCTTCCATTATTTCAGGTCCGATTCCGTCTCCATATGCTACTGTTATTGGTGTGTTTTTAGACATTATTTCCTTTCTTGTATGTTTTTATTTTTTGTTTTATGTAATATCAGTAAACAATTTTATATTTAAAATCTAAAAAATTAAATGAATGCTTTATTCATCTGAAATTAGCTGTTCAGCCTGTCAATCTCATCTCTTAATTCTGCTGCCCTCTCAAATTCAAGATCTTTCGCTGCATTTATCATTTCCTTTCGTAATTGCTCCATAAGTTCCTTTCGCTGTTCTGTATTTATTTTATTCTTTACAGGATCCGTGATAATACTCAATGCGGAATTCTTCTTTTTGCTGCTGCTATCTGAATCATTTCGGCTCTTAGAATCTGCAACAATGGTAGACGACATTATTTCTTCAAAAGTTTTATAGATTGTCTTAGGTTCTATTTTATTAACTCTGTTGTATTCCTCCTGTATATGTCTTCTTCTCTTGGTTTCATTTATTACCTTGCTCATAGACTCTGTTACTTTATCAGCATACATTATCACAAGCCCGTTTACATTTCTTGCTGTTCTTCCCGCTGTCTGCAGTAAAGACTTTTCCGATCTTAAAAATCCTTCTTTATCCGCATCCAGTATTGCAACAAGTGATACTTCCGGAAGATCCAGTCCCTCCCTTAATAAATTTACTCCCACAAGAACATCAAAATCCCCTAATCGTAATCCTCTCAGAATATCAACCCTGTCTAATGATACAACTTCAGAATGCATGTATTTTACTTTTATTCCGATTCCATGAAGGTAATCCGTCAGATCTTCACTCATTCTCTTGGTAAGGGTTGTAACAAGCACTCTTTCATTTCTTTCTTTTCTTATTCTTATTTCATTTATAAGGTCATCAATCTGGTTTTTTACCGGACGAACCTGTATCTCGGGATCCAGCAAACCAGTCGGTCTGATTACCTGCTCGACAATAACTCCTTCGCATTTTTCCAATTCATATTTCCCCGGTGTCGCGCTTACATAAATCGCCTGTTTAACCATTGACTCCCATTCCTGAAATGTCATTGGCCTGTTGTCAAGTGCTGATGGCAGTCTGAATCCGTATTCTACAAGTGTTTTCTTTCGCATTCTGTCTCCGTTATACATTCCACCGATCTGCGGAACTGTCACATGCGATTCATCCACAACTAACATAAAATCCTTCGGAAAATAATCAAACAAACATGATGGCCTGGATCCGGGTAACCGACCGTCCATAAATCTTGAATAATTTTCAATTCCATTGCAGTAGCCGACTTCCTGTATCATTTCAATATCGAAATTGGTCCTCTGCTCTATCCTTTGGGCTTCAATGAATTTCCCCTGTGATTTAAAGTATTCAACTCTTCCTTCAAGCTCTTCCCTAATATTCATGATTGCTGTGTCAACTTTATCCTTACTAGTTAAAAAATATTTGGCAGGATAAATAACTACACTTATGTCTTTCCCGATAACCTTGCCGTCTTCCCTGTTTATATATGAAATTTTTTCCACTACATCGTCAAACAATTCTACTCTGATCCCTGTGTCATTTTCGTAAGCCGGTATTATTTCTATTGTGTCGCCGCGAACTCTGAAATTCCCCCTTCTGAATTCAATGTCGTTTCGGACATAATGTATGTCTATTAACTTTGACAAAAGTCTCTTTCGTGAAATTTTCTCTCCGGTTTTTATTACAAGCACCTGCTGTGCATATTCATCCGGTGCACCGATACCGTAAATGCAGCTGACAGAAGAAACTACTATCACATCTTTTCTTCCTTCCAGTATTGATGCTGTTGCTCTCAATCTCAATCTGTCTATCTCCTCATTGATTGAAAGGTCTTTCTGAATATAGGTATCAGATGATGGAATATACGCTTCCGGCTGGTAATAGTCATAATAAGATATAAAAAATTCAACTCTGTTTTCCGGGAAAAAACTTTTGAACTCTCCGTAAAGCTGCGCTGCAAGTGTTTTATTATGTGACATTACAAGAACCGGCTTTCCAATATTTTCAATAACATTTGAAATTGAAAATGTTTTTCCGGATCCGGTTACCCCCAGAAAAGTCTGATGTTTATCACCCCGCTGAATTCCTTCAGTAAGTTCTTTTATAGCTTTCGGCTGATCGCCCGCAGGTTTATAGTTTGATACTAATTTGAATTTCATTAAAAGTTAATTTGAATATTAATATGAAAATTCTTTATTGCAAATACTTTATTGAATTATTTTCCGGGAGTCAAAACTTATATTGTTCCGGTCTTATATTGTTTGAAGAAATTTTCGGGGAATATTAAATTATTTTAAAAAGATGTATTTGTTTCTGAGTTAGATCTGAATTTGACTGACAAACTGTTTGAAAAATGTATTTTTGTCTATTCTATGTCAGTGATCAGATTAATCTGTTTTAAAATTTGATTTATTTTTGACAGCTCATCCAGCTCACCTGATTTGACAACTGCTTTTCCTTTAGTATGTGCGATCATTGCAATTTGTTCACAATGAACCATATCATATCCGGTTGCTTTTTCTAATTGTATTATTACTTCATCCCACGTATGGCCTGAATTATACAATATTAATTTTCTTAATTCAGTTACTATTAAATCTGTATATTCTTTTTCTTTTGTTCTTATTGACATATTAATTTCAGTTTTCCTGTAACTATCAATTTTAATGTTTATATAAATTGTTCTTAACTCCTTCTTTCAAATTTCATTTTCTGCTGAATTTACACAACTCCTCGCAGATCATATCCTGTTTATATCTCACTGCATTTGCAGAACTTCCGAATCCGTTCATTGAAATATAAAAAATTAATAATTCACCGTCTCTGGAAACAGCATATCCCGTTAGTGAACTTACGGAATTTAATGTTCCTGTTTTTGCATGAATATTTTTTTCCGCTTCGGTACCTTTCATTCTGTTTCTCAAAGTACCGTCTATACCCGCTATTGCCAGGGTATTGTAAAAAAGGTCAAACGTCTTTTCATCATCATACATGCTTTTCAGCAATCTAACATACATATCAGAATTAACAGAGTTGTGTCTTGAAAGTCCGGAACCTTCAACAATTTCAAAGTAATTTCTCGGGTTACCGATGGATGTAAGATAACTTGTAACTGCATCTTCTCCCTTTTTTATACTACCCGGAGGCAAATCATGCTTTGCTCCGATTACTTTAAACACTGTAATGGCGGAATGGTTATCACTTTCTTTATTCATTCTGGAAATTACATCAAAAAATGTATTGTATACTTCAGCAATTTCCTTCGCTCCCTGAGGAGTAACACCTGATATTACAATTCCGTCAACCTTTACAAAATTTGAAACAAGTTCATCTGATAAATATGAAGCTGCAACAGATGCAGGATCATATCCTCCTCCGTTTTTATTGAAATTTATTGCGCTTATATATGGCCAGTAATTTTGTTTTGTATCGTCTTTATAATAATTCGCAAGTCCGTAATGATCATCGTCTAAATAAGTCTCATCATAAATAATGTTACCTGTGATCTCTCTTATGTTTTTCTCTGAAATTAGCTTTGCCAGTTCAGCAATATCCGTCGAGCTTAAATCCGGATCACCATATCCCTTCAGATAAAGATTACCGTTAATTATTCCGTCCTTAATATCACTGTCATCTGTATAAACAACTGTTCTGAAATTGTAAGATACGCCAAGCTCCTGAAATGCAACCGCTGCCGTGACAAGCTTTGTGATCGAAGCCGGTATCATTTGAGCACTCGGATTATTTTCATACAAAAGATCGTATTTGTCAGCGCTTACTACCTGAACTGAAACCATACAGTTTACATCGCTGAGATAAGAATCCAAAGTCGTTGAAAGTTCTTCCAGTTTATCTTTTGCAATAACATTGTATGTATATGCAAAACCGATAAATAAAATAATCAGAAGTTTTAAAAAAACTTTTTTGCTAATTTTTAAGGTTTTCATATTCTTTTATCAAATAAAAAATTTATTTTTTTTTGCTCTTTAAAATAATTCTTTCTGCTTTTTTTACAATGATTTTTGATTTTTTATATGTCAGAATTCTTTCTGCAGATTTTAAGGTACACCATTTATAGTTTATTATTTCTTTTTTATCAATACTGACTTTTTTCGTTTTTGATTCTGCAATAAAATAATCAACTGTTTTTTTTATTTTATCTTTGTTTCTGTTTAAATAAACATACTTGTCTGTCAGTAGTATTTTTCTGTTTAAAAAAACAATTTGCTTAACTCCAGTTTCTTCGTAAAGTTCGCGTATTGCTGTTTTTACAGGTGTTTCACCTTTTTCCTTGTGTCCTTTTGCAAATGACCAGTGACCTTTTTTATGTTTTACCAGTAAATATTTTAAAGATCTCGGAAAATAATAATATAATATAATTCCTGTTGCTTTATCTTTTATGACTGCCAATTAATTTTCTGCTTTATTTTCATAATTATAATTTAGCTTTGTTCCAGATTTCATCCATTTCTTCAAGAGTCATTTCATCCATTTCCTTATTTATGTTTTTTGCGTGATCTTCTATTTTATTGAAACGGTATTTAAATTTATTTATTGTCCTTCTAAGTGCATCCTCCGGATTTATCTTTAAAAACCGGGAATAATTTACAATTGAAAATAATACATCTCCAAGCTCATCTTCTATGTCAGTTAATGGTTTTCCGGAATCTACATTCTTCTTTAATTCATTTATCTCTTCCACAACTTTCTCGAATACAGGTTTACCGTCTATTTCAAGAGAATCCGGTTTACGCCAGTCAAATCCAACCTTTGAAGCCTTCTCCTGAATTCTGAATGCTTTCAATAATGCCGGAAGTTCATTTGGAATTCCATCAGTAACTGATTTTCTTCCCTCTTTTTTCTTGTTTCTTTCCCAGATTTTTTTTACTTCTTCGCTGTCAGTAATTTTTGTATCTCCGAAAACATGCGGATGTCTGTCAATGAGTTTTTTTGTTTCGGTTTCAATGACCTCTTTTAAAGTAAAATTATTTTCTTCTTCTGCAATATTTGAATGAAATACAACCTGTAACAATACATCACCAAGTTCTTTTTTAAGTTCTTCCATATTATTATCATCAATTGCCTCCAGTGTTTCATATGTTTCTTCCAGTAAACACCGTCTGAGAGAAAGATGAGTCTGAATTTTATCCCATGGACATTCCTGTCTCAGCTTTTTAACAATTTTAACAAATTCATCGAACTCTTTTAAGGGATTTTCTGTGCTCAATATTGTTTAACTTATTTAAAAATTATTTGCTTACAAGATAAAAATTTTAAATAAGTTAATCAGTATTGAAAATTAGCACAGAATTGACTTCTATAATTTTTATTGAGTATCTTGTATTCAATTAAAAGCTTAAGTTTTTACGGAAAAACAAAATAATCTCAATGAAGTTTACTATAAATACTATATATTATGCTATTCTTAAAGATATAGTCAGTGATAAATTAAAATCCGGTGAACATTTAAAAGAATCAGAGATCGGAAAAAGATTTAATGTAAGCAGAATTCCAGTCCGGGAAGCCCTTTTGATTCTGGAAAACGAAAAATATATAATCAAAATTCCTAATAAAGGCAATTTTGTCAGAAAATTAACAAAAGATTCAGTTGAAGAACTAATGTTAATGTATGAATCCCTGGTTCCAATAATTCTCAATGATGCTATCCCGCGTTTTACTGCAAAAACCTATTCCAGTGTAGATAATATTTTAAATAAAATTGAATCCTCACGGGATTCTCTGGAAATAACATTTCTAATCTGGGAATTTAAAAAGCAAATCTTTAAGCCAACAAAATTTAAAGATATAAAAGATACTGTCGAAAATGTATTCAGACAAAGTATGAAAATAGTGTGCATTTTAATTGACAATCTGGATCAGAAGAAATTTAATGTAAGCAGTTATAGAAAATTCATGAAATTATGCAGTTTGCAAAAGAAAGATAAAGCTGTAAAGGTTTTTATGGATTTTTTAAAGGTTGAAAAAACGCTTCTTTTCAATTTATTTGAGAAAAAGTGAGACGAATTTAAGTTTGAAAAGTTAATTTTAACTTATCAGCAAATTCAAATCATTCTCAATTCTGAATTGAATAACATAAACTAATACCATATTTTTGTTTATTCCAAAATAATAAAATTTAACATTCATGAAAATAGGTGTCCCTAAAGAAATTAAAACAAATGAGAACAGAGTTGCACTTACTCCGGTTGGCGCAGAGGTATTAAGAAGACACGGTCATAAAGTTTTTGTACTTACAAATGCAGGAGAAGGAAGCGGTTTTTCAGATGCAGAATATAAAAAAGCCGGTGCTACAATTCTAAAAACTGCAAAACAGGTTTTTGATACAGCTGATATGATAATGAAAGTAAAAGAACCGATTAAATCAGAATATAATCTGATCAGAAAAAATCAGGTTGTGTTTACTTATTTTCATTTTGCTTCTTCAAAAGATCTTACTCTTGCAATGATGAAAAACAAATGTATTGCTGTAGCTTATGAAACTGTCCAGAAGGATGACGGATCTCTCCCGCTTCTTATCCCAATGAGCGAAGTTGCTGGAAGAATGGCTCCTCAGGAAGGCGCGAAATATCTTGAGCGAACAATGGGCGGCAGAGGAGTTCTGCTCGGAGGAGTTCCCGGAACAGAGCCGGCTGAAGTTGTTGTTCTCGGAGGCGGTATTGTCGGAACAAATGCCGCAAAGATAGCTGCAGGATTCGGCGCAAAAGTAACCATTATGGATAATAATTTATACCGTCTCAGATATCTCGATGATGTTATGCCGAGAAATGTTACAACTATGATGAGCAATCCTTACAATATCAGAGAAGTGATTAAAAAAGCAGATCTTGTTATCGGCGCAGTGCTTATTGCAGGAGCAAAAGCTCCGAAGCTTGTGACTAAAGACATGCTGAAATTAATGAAAAAAGGTTCAGTAGTAGTCGATGTTTCTGTCGATCAGGGCGGTTGCATTGAAACCTGCAAACCTACAACTCACGAAAATCCTACTTATGTAGTAAATGATGTTGTTCATTACTGTGTGGCGAATATGCCGGGAGCTGTTCCTTTCACTTCAACTATCGCTCTTACTAATGCAACGCTTCCTTATGCAGTAGAGCTTGCAAACAAAGGCTGGCACAAAGCATGTGTGGAAAATGAGGAGTTAAAATTAGGTCTGAATATGATTGAAGGAGATATTGTTTATAAAGGTGTCGCTGACGCATTCGGATATAAATATTTTGATGTGAATGATGTGATCTGATTCCAATTTATTTTTCAAATAATTTATTTATGCCGGATTTATTTAATTAGATCCGGCTTTTTTTGTCTGTGTTGAAAAAATATGTATATTAAAAAACCATAACAATAAGAAAGCAAAATTAAATGCTTTAACCGTTCCATTAATTCTCCGTTAACCTCAAATGCAAACCCTTATTTAAGTGTCCGTTCCGTTAATTGTCACAGCCCGCCATTTTTTCTGTCAAAGTAATTAAAGAATTCATTTAACCTAAAAAAAATTATTATGAAAAATCTAAAATTACTTTCACTGGCATTAATCTTAATCAGCACGCAGGCAAAAGCAGTTATTATAAATGTACCCGCTCAGTATAACACTATTCAGAGCGCAATTAATGTCAGTAATAACTCAGATACAATACTTGTTCAGCCCGGGACATATTTTGAAAATATAAATTTTCGCGGAAAGAGTATTGTACTCACAAGTAAATATTATCTGAATTCCGACTACTCATTTATTGAATCAACCATAATAAACGGGAGTAACCCTGTTTATCCGGACTCTGCGAGTTGTGTTGTAATGGGAAATCATGAGGATTCGAATACTGTCCTTCAGGGATTTACACTTACCGGCGGAACCGGAACAAAGTGGCTGGACATACACAATGGTTTTTATTATACCGAAGGAGGAGGAATTATTATGGAGTTCGCTTCGCCAACCATCCGGAATAATATTATTCGAGACAATGAAGCAATAAATATTTCAAACGGATCGAAAAGCTCCGGGGGAGGCGCAATCAGATGCGGTGATTCGAATCCGAAAATTCTAAATAATTTAATAATAAACAATCGCGGAAGATACGGTGCCGGAATTGTATTTAACTATTCAGCAGGTCTGGTAAAAAATAATGTGATTTTGAAAAACTATGGAGGTGAAGATTATGGAGGAGCAGGAATATGGATGGTTGGTACAAACTCAGCCACAGTTGTAACAATAGAAAATAATACAATTGTGCAAAACAGATCTGTCGGACCAAATGCCAGAGGAGGTGCTGATCAGGTTTTTTCTATCAGAGCAGTAATTATAAATAATATTGTCTGGGGAAATACTCAGACTATTCGATTGCAAATAAATACATCCGGAGGAGGAATTGTAAATGCAACATATAATAATGTTCAGGGTGGATTCACAGGTGCAGGCAACATTGATATTAATCCATTGTTTGATTCAACAAATTTTTATCTTAATAATAATTCTCCCTGCATAGATAAAGGAGACAGCAGTATAATTTATAATGATCCGTCTGATCAGAATAATCC
>DAIPYE010000111.1:0-5456 GCA_036782915.1 Bacteroidota bacterium
TTCTCAATTTCAATTTGTTTTAAAATCTAAACTCCTAAAATGCAAATTCCTGTCTTAGATTAAAAAATGATTTAAAAAAGTTTAAAAAATTGTTTTGACAAGTTATATTCCCTTTGAAAATGTTGTGAACAAAGTCGTTAATAAAGTGTTTATTTAAGTAATTCAATAAATTTCGTGTAATTATTAATATAGCTTTTGAAAATGTTTTGGACGGTTCTGATAAAATTTACAAATATTAGTAAATCTTTCATTGTAAAAATATTTCAAAATCTTTATATTGTATCCAAATAAAAAAAGAAAAGAGGTAAAAAATTGTTAAAAGTAATAGTTCAGGAAGGTGAATCTGTAGACAAAGCTCTGAAAAGATTCAAAAAGAAGTATGAAAAGTCAGGTTTATTAAAAGAATTCAGAAGAAGAATGTTTTATACAAAGCCTTCTGTAGATAAAAAAGTTGATAAAGAAAGAGCGATCAGAAAAACTAAAAGAATTTTAGCTGAAGAAAACGTTTAATCTTAGTTTTTTAAAATTTAATAAACCCATTGTATAAATTTTACATTAATTTTGCATATGGGTTTTTTATTTTTTATATCAAAATTTAAATTAATTCAAAAAAACAAATCATTTGTTAAAAAATCCCAAACCAGTTTTAACGGAATACATCTCAAAAGGTAAAATTTCAAAAAGAGTTAAGCAAATTGCAAAAAAGATAAATAAGGATTACAAAGGGAAAAATCCTATATTTATCGGAATACTGAACGGTTCTTTTATTTTTTTATCAGATCTGATACGGGAAATAAAAATTGACTGTGAAGTGGATTTTCTGAAACTTTCAAGTTACGGCGACGATAAAATATCTTCCGGAGAGGTAACTATGCTGAAAGAACTGAATTGTGAAATTGAGAATCGTGATATTATTATTGTAGAAGATATAGTAGATACCGGGCTTTCCGTAAAATTCATAAAGAATCTGATTGAAGTTAAAAAACCATCTTCAGTTAAATTTGTAACATTACTTTTTAAAAAGAATATGTCAGTTCTGGATTTTAAAATTGATTATATCGGATTTAAAATAAAGAATGAATTTGTGATCGGATACGGACTGGATTATGCTCAGAAATACAGGAATTTAAAAGGAATTTATGTGTTAAGTAACAATAATTAAAATTAATTAAAAAAAATGAGTACTAAAAAAACGAATAACGATAAAGGCAGTAACGGCGATGATTTTAACTGGAACAGGGTTTTTAAAATCGTACTCGGATGGAGTGCGATCTTAATTGGATTTTTCCTTATAATGATTTACACAAAAGGCACTGACGGAAAATTTTCTGAATTAAAATACGATCAGTATTTAAAATTCCTTAGTGAAAAGAAGATCGAAAGTGCTGTAATAAAAAAGTCCGATAATAATTACGAATTCCTGGGAAAATTAAAGACACCTGAAAATATAAATGTTGCAAACAGATCTGTAACGATAGATAAATTTTCAGTATTGCTTCCATATACAAATATAGATGACAATGTTGTAAAAACATGGACTGAAAGCGGAATCCAGTTCAGCATAGAAAAAGATGACGGAGGATGGATGGCACCCTTGCTGGGAGCTTTGCCATGGATTCTCATTATTGCTTTCTGGATAATTATTATGAGAAGGATGCAGTCAGGCGGAGCCGGCGGCTCAAAGAATATTTTTTCATTCGGTAAATCAAAAGCTAAGCTGTTAAGCGAATCGGCTACAAAAGTCACATTTCAGGATGTAGCAGGTGCAGATGAAGCGAAAGAAGAATTATCGGAAATTATAGAATTTTTAAAAACACCGGCAAAATTTCAGAAGCTTGGCGGTAAAATACCAAGAGGTGTATTGCTTTTAGGACCTCCGGGAACAGGTAAAACTTTATTGGCAAGAGCAGTTGCAGGTGAAGCTGGAGTTCCGTTTTTTTCAATCAGCGGAGCAGATTTTGTTGAAATGTTTGTTGGAGTCGGAGCATCAAGAGTACGTGATCTTTTTGAACAGGGAAAGAAGAATAATCCATGTATAATTTTTATTGATGAAATAGATGCGGTTGGAAGACACAGAGGAGCAGGAGTCGGTGGTGGTCACGATGAGAGAGAGCAGACTCTTAATCAGCTTTTAATTGAAATGGACGGTTTTGAACAGAATAACGGCGTTATAATTATTGCCGCAACAAACAGACCTGATATTCTGGATCCGGCTTTGTTAAGACCGGGAAGATTTGACAGACAGGTTGTCGTTGACAGACCTGATGTAAAAGGCAGAGAAGGAATTCTGAAAGTTCATACAAGAAAAACACCGTTATCAAAAGATGTTGTAATTGATGTTATTGCAAAGGGAACACCCGGATTTTCCGGAGCTGACATTGCAAATCTTGTTAATGAAGCAGCTCTGCTTGCTGCAAGAAAAAATTCAGATATAGTAAGTATGAAGGATTTTGAAGAAGCGAAAGACAAGGTAATGATGGGAACTGCAAGAAAGAGCATGATAATTTCCGAACGTGAAAAGAAAACTACGGCTTATCATGAAAGCGGACATGTTATAGTTGCAAAGATGATACCGGAAGCTGACCCGGTTCATAAAGTTACAATTATTCCCAGAGGCAGAGCCCTCGGTGTAACAACTTATCTCCCGATCGATGAAAAGCATACATATTCAAAAGAATATC
Organism: Bacteroidota bacterium; assembly: GCA_036782915.1. GTDB lineage: Bacteria > Bacteroidota > Ignavibacteria > Tepidaquicellales > Tepidaquicellaceae > JAEUSI01. The sequence continues at coordinate 2,682 of DAIPYE010000111.1, forward strand.
TTGAAGCAATGATTGCTTACGCAATGGGCGGAAGAGCTGCTGAGAAATTAATTTTTAATGAATATACAACAGGAGCAAGTAACGATATCGAAAGAGCGACCGGAATGGCAAGGAAAATGGTTTGTGAATTTGGGATGAGTGAAAAGCTTGGTCCGATCTCTTATGGACAGAAGCAGGAAGAAATATTTTTAGGCAGAGAAATAAGTCAGCACAGGGATTACAGTGAATCAACTCAGATCCTGATCGACGATGAAATAAAAAAGATCATTCAGGCAGGAATGGATAAAGCGGAAAAATTACTGCTTGAAAATATTGACATACTGAATAAAATGTCTGATGTATTACTGGAAAGAGAGATACTTGACTCATCAGAAATTGATATGCTCATGCAAGGACAGGAATTACCGCCGTTTGAAAAACCTGTTGTGAAAGATACAGGCAATAATGCAGGAGATGCAAAAACAGAAAAAGGCAAAAAGCAAAAAGATGAAAAATTTGCACCGGGTGATATTGCTCTGGCAAATTAAAATTAATTAAATATTATAAAAGGAAAGCGAGAATTTACTCGCTTTTTTTTTGAGCAATGGAATATACTTCAGATAAGTCAGATTTGAAAAATGAATTGAAAAGAAAAATGATTCATTTGTCATCGGTGATAATTCCCATAGTTTATTTCTTTTCTGAAAGGAATTTCATGTTGATATTATTAACAGCAGGGTTTATTGCAATGGTGATAACTGATATTCTGAGGAATAAAAATGATTTTGTAAAGAATCTTTATAATAAGTATCTGAAAAATATTTTAAGAGGGCATGAATCCGATGGAAGCAGGATCTACTTTACCGGAGGAACATATATTGTACTGGCTTTTTTAATGTGTGTTGTTTTGTTTGAAAAGAATATTGCCATTCTATCGATGATGATTATTATTTTTTGTGATACTGCGGCAGCAATTACCGGTAAACTGTTTGGCAGACATCATATCGGAAAAAAAACTTTTGAAGGCAGTCTTGCTTTTTTTATCGTTGGAATGATCTTGTTTATTTTTATAATGAAACCGGTTAGCTTTATTGTTTTTGCGATTGGAATAGCAGCTGTGTTTCTGACAACATTATTCGAACTGATACCAATGAAAATTGATGATAATATTGTAATACCAATGTTTTTTGGAATAACATATTCACTTCTCACTAAAACTGATTTTTTAATTTAAATAATATAAATGTCATTTCGATGCGGAATAGTCGGACTACCGAATGTAGGAAAGTCAACCTTGTTCAATGCTATTACATCTTCACAAAATGCTGAGGCAGCAAATTATCCTTTTTGTACAATTGATCCGAATATAGGAACAGTCATAGTTCCGGATGATCGTGTGGATAAAATGGTTAAGATCGTGAATCCCAAAAAAGTTATTCCCGCAACAATTGAATTTGTTGATATTGCCGGATTGGTGAAAGGGGCGTCAAAAGGCGAAGGTCTGGGAAATCAATTTCTTTCTCATATCCGTGAAGTGGAAGCGATCATTCATATTGTCAGATGTTTCGATGATGATAATATTGTTCATGTGGAAGGTAAGATCGATCCGAAGAGCGATATTGAAATAATAGAAACGGAATTAATTTTAAAAGATATTGACACTATTGATAAACGAATGGATAGAACCGGTAAAGCGATTAAAAGCGGAGATAAAAAAGTTAAAGCAGAAATTGATCTTCTGAATTTGCTTAAAGATCATTTATCCGGATCAAGACTGGCGAAATATTTTACAGATGATTTATCGGCAGAAGATAAGTTAATTGTCAGAGATCTTCATTTGCTTTCCGATAAACCGATTTTATATGTTGCGAATGTGGATGAAAAAAATCTGAACGGAAACGGATATTCGGAAATTGTCAAAAGCATTGCAGAAAAAGAGAATGCTCAGTTTCTGATTCTGTCAGTTCAGATCGAGTCAGAGATCGCTCAGCTGGAAACAAAGGAAGAAAAATCTGAATTTTTAAAAGAGCTTGGACTTGATAAATCGGGACTTGATAAACTTATTACAAAAGGTTACGAACTGTTAAATCTTATTACATATTTTACGGTAGGTGAAAAGGAAATTCACTCATGGACTATTCCTAACGGGTACAAAGCCCCGCAGGCTGCAGGCGAGATCCATACTGATTTTGAAAAAGGGTTCATCAGGGCTGAAATAATGAAGTATAAAGATTTTGTTGAGCTGAAATCAGAAGCTGCAGTTAAGGAAAAAGGTCTTTTGAAGGTAGAGGGTAAAGATTATATTTTTGAAGACGGAGATATAGCGAATTTCAGATTTAATGTATGAGAATTCTCAGACGATGGAATAAATGTTAATGTCTCCATTTTCCAGGATCATCCGAATAAAATTCAATATGCCCGCATTTTTCGCATTTGTAAGGTGTAACCGGAAACTGAGTGGCGCTTGCTTTAGTACCCATGAATGTTGAAATCTCATTTTTTTCACCTCCAACCCAAACAACATAATTAAAAAAAGACGGATCGCTGTTGTTTCGAACATAGAAAAAACCTTTCTCCAGATTCGAATTGCATTTTGAACAAAGTTTAAGTTCAGACATAAGTTGAAAAAATTTTGATTTTATGAAATTAATTTATTCCGATCGCTCTCAATCCATTAAACGTAATAAACGTAAGTAAATAGGCAAGACAGGTAAATAAAATAATTTGCAGCAGGGGAATTCGCCAGCTTCCGGTTTCTTTTCTTGCAATTGCTACAGTCGACAGGCACTGCATTGC
>DAIPYE010000111.1:5466-10813 GCA_036782915.1 Bacteroidota bacterium
TCAACCCATTCACAACTATAACAGTAAATATATAAGCAACAGCAGTAAAGCCTACTATTTGCAAAATCGGGATATTCCAGCCGCCAGTTTCTTTGCGGGCAATTGCAATTGTAGATAAACACTGCATTGCAAATACAAAAAAGATGATAAGTCCGGCAATTGAAGCCGTAGTAAAAATTTTATTATCTGTTCCCTCAAAAGTTGCCTCTCTCATCGCAGTCAATAATGAATTCTGCATGTCTTCACTTTCATCTGTTATTTTAAATATCAAAGCCAGCGAACTTACAAAAACCTCTCTCGCGGCAAAAGTTGCAATGAGCGAAACTCCCACTCTCCAGTCCATTCCTATCGGTTTCATTACCGGTTCAATGATCCTTCCGATATCCGACGCATAAGAAGTGGACATTCTTTCAGTGCTTTTTAAAATTGAAATTTCTTCCGGTGTCTTTCCTGTTTCATCTACCACAGGATTAATATTTGGAAAATAAGTCAGCAGCCATAAAATTATTGAAAGATAAATTATTATTGGTCCGGCTTTCTGAACATACTGTCTCGCATTTTTAATTGTATTTCGTATAACAACATTTAGATTAGGTTTTCTGTAAGCGGGAAGTTCAAGGATGAAAGAAGAGTTGTCTTTTTCCTTAATAATTTTACTCTGGAATTTATTTACTATGGATGCAATTATTATTGAACTTACAATACTGAATATATAAATAAGCGATAGAGTAATTCCTCCTATCCATGGCTTGTCAGAGGGAATTAAGAAAGCGATCAGCAAAGCGTAAACAGGAAGTCTGGCACTGCAGCTCATTAATGGAATAATAAAAATTGTCAGCATTCTTTCCCGTCTGTTTGAAATTGTCCTCGTCGCGAGCATAGCCGGGATCGCGCAGGCAAATCCTGAAAGCATTGGTACAAATGATTTACCGTTAAGTCCGATCTTTGAAAGAGGTTTATCGACAAGCATTGCGCCTCTTGCAAGATAGCCGGAATCCTCAAGTAATCCTAAAATTAAAAAAAGTATCAGTATCTGAGGCAGAAAAACCAGTACTGAACCCAGCCCGCTGATAATTCCGTTTGAAATTAAATTCCCAAACCATCCGTCTCCCAATAATTCTGATGCCTGTTCCGATAGTAATGAAAAAATTGAATTTATTCCGTCCATTGCCGGAGCTGCAAGCCAGAAAATGGATGTAAAAGTAACTGACATTATCATTAAAAAAATCACCAGACCCCAGAATTTATGTAGAGTGAATTTATCAATTTTTAAAGATAATTCATCCGGTTTATTGGGAAGTCTGACAGAATTTAAAACAACCAGCTTATCATTTATTTTTTGCAGATCAATATTCCCGTTTGAACCTGCACTTACTTTTGAAAAAATGACCTCACTTTCTATCTTTTCAATGTGATTGTATGTTTCGAGTAATTTTTCTTTGGAAAGATCCTTGCTTTTAAATGAATTATTGCTTCCTATAAGATCTGTTTCAGTCATTGAATCTTTTAAAGATATTAACAGCTCATCAATTCCTTTCCCGTTTCTGCCGTCGATTCTTACAACTTTACAGTTCAGTATGTTACTTAACTTTTTATCGTCAATATCAAATCCTTTTTTCTGCAGCAGATCAAGCATTGTAAGTGCTACAATGACATTGAAATTCGAATCAATCAACTGTTTTACAAGATAAAGATGTCGTGAGATCTGACTGGCATCTGCTGTTACAATTACAAAATCAGGTTTACCGAATTTTGGATGAAAATATAAAGAATCAACTGAAAGTTTTTCGTCAGGTGAAGAGGGGATGAGACTTATGATTCCGGGTGAGTCAAGAATATTTGCATTAACAGAAAATTTACTTAAAATTTTTGAAATAGAATATTCTACCGTAGAGCCGGGATAGTTAACTGTTTTATAATTTTTACCGCTTAGATAATTGAATAAAGTAGTTTTACCGGAATTTGGCTGACCGACAAGAGTGATTAAGTGAGTTTTATTTTCTGTAAGTGAATCAGTCAAATTTTTATTTTTATGCAGGAAGCTTCATTTTTTCTAATAGCTATAATTGTTCCGCGAATTGCCAGTCCTATCGGATCATTAAAGAGTGATCTATTTACCAGTTCAATTTCCTGACCAGGTGTAAATCCGATCTCCAGTATCCTATGTGATGACGGATGTGAATTGTCCACATCTTTTATTATCGCTTTCTCTCCGAATTTAAGATCTGCGGCAGTTTTCATTAATCTTATTCAGACTTAGTCCAAATAGTTATTTAAAAAAAATTAATTCAGCTTAATTCTTATTGTTTTTGCAATTAGCAATATCGTCACATTTGGCAAAAACCTGAAATGTATGATCAACAATTTTCAGATTGTTATCTTTGCCGATCTTATCCTGAATTTCTTCGATCATCGGATATTCGAATTCAGTGATCTTGTTACAGGTAACGCAAATGATATGATAGTGCTGGTTTCTTCCGATCTTCGTTTCGTATCTTGTCCTGTCTCCCTTGAAATTATGCTTTGTTAAAATACTGCATTCACTCATTAATTCCAGAGTTTTATAAACAGTCGCTCTTGAAACATTGATATAATCATTTTTCATCTGCAAATACAATTCGTCTGCATCAAAGTGACCTTTTATATTCAAAGCCGCATCTAAAATTAAAAATCTTTCATTAGTTATTCTGTGCGCATTTTCTTTTAAATAACTAATGAAAGTATTTTTTATGTCTTCTGAGATCAAATTATTGCTTAATTATACATTGTCTTAATAAGCATAAGTTAATTAAAATTGATTTTAAATACTATGTAAGACTTTATCAAGAATGCCGATACCAAGGTCAATTTCTTCTTTTGAAACATTGACAGGAGGTCTGAATCTTAAAGTCCTTTCACCCGAACCAAGTATCATAAGATCGTTTTCAAGCGCTTTTGAAGAAACTTTATTTCTCATCTCTCCGTCTGTTATGTCAATTGCGCAAAAAAGTCCAAGTCCTCTTACATTTGAAACTTTATCGCTGTGTAATTTACTTAATTCATTCAGCTTCAATTGCAGATAAGCTCCGTTAACTTCACAGTTTTTTACTAAATTTTCTTCTTCAATTATTTCAAGAATTTTCTTGAATCTTTTCATATCCACCATATTTCCGCCCCAGGTGGAATTTATCCTGCTTGGTTTTCTGAAAACATTTTCTTCAATATCATCTATTCTGTCAGTTGATAACATTCCGCATACCTGTGTTTTTTTACCGAAGGAAATAAGATCCGGCTGCACATAATGCTGATGAGCCCACCATTTACCTGTCAAAGCAATACCGGTCTGCACCTCGTCAAAGATCAGAAGTATATCGCTTTCATCACAGATCTGTCTTAACTGAACAAAAAACTCTTTTCTGAAATGATTGTCTCCGCCTTCTCCCTGAATCGGTTCAAGAATAATTGCAGCAATATCATCTTTATTTTTTGAAATGGCATCTTTGATTTGTCTGACAGATTCATTTTCCGAAGCAATTACCTGTTTTAAATTTTCTTCATTCAGCGGATATGTAACTTTTGGATTTAAAACTCTCGGCCAGTTGAATTTCGGATAATAAAGAACCTTATTCGGATCAGTATTTGTCAGGCTCATTGTATATCCGCTTCTGCCGTGAAATGCCTGCTGGAAGTGAAGTATCTGATGTCCTTTTTCTTCTTTATAACCTTTTGCGAAATTTTTTCTCACCTTCCAGTCAAATGCTGTTTTCAGTGTATTCTCAACAGCCATTGCGCCGCCTTCAATAAAAAATGAATATTTGAAATAAGACGGAACTGCTATTCTGAAAAAAGTACTTACAAATTCCGCCTGAATCTCTGTGTAAATATCCGAAAGTGAAGGTTTATTAACTGCAACTTTGCCGATCTCTTTTATGAATTCTTCATTATCAATTTTAGGATGATTCATTCCAAGCGGATGAGAAGCTACAAATGTGAAAAAATCCAGTAATTTTCTGTTATGTTTTGAATCATATAAAAATGAACCTTTAGATTTTGACAGATCAACTGTAATATCAAAACCATCAACAAGCATGTGTTTTCTTAATTCACTCTGAACATCCTGCGGAGGAATATTAAATTTAGTGAGATTAACTCCGTTCATTTTGCTTTCGATCACAGTGTTCGTTTCTAATGTTTGTGGGTTCATAATGGTTTTGATTTAAAATTTTAAAAATTATGGATTCAAATTAGTAAATAATTGAAAAAGATTTATTGCCTGAGAGATCTGATTTCCGTAAATCAGTATATGTTTCCTATGATAAAATGCTTTTGTTTCCTGTTCTTCAGAAACTTGGAAAAAACCTCCGCATCTTTTGCAGGAATTATGAATATCAGTCCGATCCCTAGATTAAACGTTCTTCTCATATCACTTTCAGAAACATTTCCGGATTTCTGAATAAGACTGTATAAAAATGGCCGCTCCCAGGAATTCCAGTCAATGTTTATTTTCAGATTGGAAGGAACTACTCTTTTTGTATTTCCGATTATTCCGCTGCCGGTGATATGTGAAATTGAATTTATTTTAAATTTATCTGAATTATTTAACGACGCCTGTATTATTTTCAGATAAGACAGATGAACTTTAAGCAATTCATTACCAAGCGTATCGTTAAATTCAGTATATTTTTTGTCTAACTTTTTCTTAGTATCAAATATTTTTCTTACAAGTGAAAATCCATTCGTGTGAAGACCATTTGAAGGCAGTCCTATGAGTATATCGCCTTTCTTTACATTCTTTGAATTTACAATTTTGCTTTGCTCTGCGATTCCTGTGATCGAACCTGCAAGATCAAAATCATTACCAAAATAAACTCCTGGCATTTCAGCAGTTTCACCGCCGATCAGAGAGCAATTATTATTTATACAGCCTCTTGTAATTCCTTTTATTACTTCAGCAGCTTCACTGCTTTTCAGTTTCCCGGTTGCATAATAATCCAGAAAGTACATTGGTACAGCGCCGCAAACAGCAATATCATTCACACAATGGTTTACAAGATCTTCGCCGATTGTATCAAATTTCTTTAATTCAGATGCGATCTTAAGCTTAGTTCCGACACCGTCCACGCTGGAAACAAAAACAGGATCTTTGTATTTGCTTAAATTTATTTTGTAAAAAGCTCCGAAATTTCCGATCCCGGATAAAACATTTGATGTAAATGTTTTTTTTACGAAAGGTTTTATTTTTTCAACGAATTTTTCCGCTTCTGAAATATTTACGCCTGATTTTTTATAACTTTGATTCACTTATGAAAATACTCATTTCGGCAAAGTTTATCAATGTAATTACTATTGTTTCGGGCTTCTTGCAAAA
>DAIPYE010000112.1:0-10789 GCA_036782915.1 Bacteroidota bacterium
TTATTTAAAATTGAAATTAGAATTTTTGTAAATACTAAATCATCTAAAGAATTAATATTACTGGTAATACTTGCTGCAAGTATATCAACGGATGATCTGAATAAAATTGATTCTGCCTTAAAAAAGCTGAAAATTGCAAAGGTTAATGTTCTTAAAATTTATGAAACAATACTGCATTGTTACCTGTTCTGCGGGTTTCCGGCTGTCATAGAATCATTAAAATTGTTCAAAAAGGAATTTGAAAATTTCAAATTAAATAGTTCTCCATACAATGTGCAAAAATTCAATAAATATGGTAAAATCAACTGTAAATTAGTTTATAAAAACAATTATAAAAAGTTAATTGATAATATGCAGTATTTAAGTCCGGATATAAAAGAATGGATGATAATTGAAGGTTACGGAAAAGTAATGAACAGACCCGGCTTATCAATGCTTGAAAGAGAATTTGTAACTGTTTCAATTTTAAGTACAAGATTTTACAAAGATCAGCTTCATTCGCATATTAAAGGATGTTTGAATTTAAATGCAAGTTATGTAAACGTCAAAAACATTTTGTCAAAAATTAAGCATATAACAGGCTCAGAGAATTATGAAAAAACATTGAAATTGCTGAATCATATTTTGAGAGCAGGAAAATTTAGTTAAAATGTGTTATATAATATATATTATGTAAAGTCAGATTTTATTATTAATTATTTATTTCGGATAAATGGAATTATTTAATTCCCCTTTTGGAGTTCCACTTCAATAAATTTAAAATACGACAAACATCAATCAGTTAAATCAATTTTATAATTATTATTTGCAATCTGAAAAAATATTGGAATTCTATTGGTTTCTATGTTTTATTTAATTAATAAAATCTTTATTTTTGTTTCATTATGATAGATATTAATTATTATTTAATCACAAGTGCATTATTATTTTGCATTGGAGTTGCGGGAGTTTTGATCAGAAGAAATGCTTTGGTAATATTTATGTGCATTGAATTAATGCTGAATGCCATAAATTTATCTTTAGTGGCTTTTTCATCATACTTAGGCAATATTAACGGTCAGATATTTGTTTTTATTGTTATGACAGTTGCAGCTGCAGAGGCTGCAGTAGGTCTGGCAATTGTAATTGCCTTATTCAGAAACAAGGAATCTGTCAATATAGATGAAATAAATATTTTAAAGTGGTAATTTTTTCACTTTTTTTACAAATTCCATTACAATTTTCTATATAAACGAACTTAAATGATAAATTCATTTTACCTTACTACACTCCTTCCGTTATTAGGATTCTTATTTTGCGGTTTAATCGGCAAAAAGCTAAAAAATGAAAAACTTGTCGGCGCAATATCTACTTTAGCTGTATTTATTCCATTTATTATCGGAGTTTTAGTTTTCTTTGAACTTCTTTCAATGGAGCCTGAATCCAGAAAAATTGTTTTAAATTATTTTACCTGGATTACTGCAGGCAATTTTAATGTGAATTATGCTTATGTAATTGATCCCCTTTCTATCTCAATGTTTCTTGTAGTCACAGGCGTTGGTTCTCTAATTCACTTGTATTCGATCGGTTACATGCACGGTGACCAGGGTTTTGCTAAATTTTTTGCATTTCTGAATCTATTTATATTTGCCATGCTAAATCTGATACTTGCAGAAAATTTCCTGCTTGTTTTTCTTGGCTGGGAAGGTGTCGGACTTTGCTCTTATTTTTTAATAGGTTTCTGGTATGAAAAGAAATTTACCGGTGATGCGGCTAAGAAAGCATTTATAGTGAACAGAATTGGTGATTTTGGGTTTATGCTTGCCATGTTTTATATTTTTACAAATTTTAATACTCTTAGTATTTCAACTTTTCTTGAATCTATTTCCGGAATTCAGGTCGGCGATCCTCTTTTACTGACAATAGCTTTATTATTATTTCTAGGTGCAATCGGAAAATCAGCGCAAATTCCACTTTTTGTCTGGCTTCCTGATGCTATGGCCGGTCCAACACCTGTCTCTGCACTCATTCACGCTGCAACTATGGTCACTGCAGGCGTTTATCTTGTTGCAAGAACTTCTTTATTGTATGCAATGTCCCCTGTCGCTTCCCAGGTAATTCTTGCTATTGGTGTTTTAACTGCAATTGTAGCAGCTACAATTGCTCTCAAACAGGATGACATTAAAAAAATACTTGCATACTCAACAGTTTCTCAGTTAGGATTCATGTTTGTAGCTCTTGGAACCGGCGCATTCTGGGTTGCAATATTCCATTTGATTACTCACGCATTTTTTAAAGCTTTGCTGTTTCTTGGCAGCGGTTCAGTTATCCACGGAATGCATGAAGAACAGGACATTCTGAAAATGGGTGGTTTAAAATCAAAAATGAAAATTACTTACATTACTTTTCTTATTGGATCTTTGGCTATTGCCGGTATTCCGCCTTTATCAGGTTTTTTCAGTAAAGATGCGATAATATTTGAAACATTCAGAGAGGTGGGAATTCCGTTAATGGCTATTGCTCTTATAACAGCGGGAATTACTGCTTTTTATATGTTCAGAATGGTAGTTCTGACTTTTTACGGTAAGCCGAGATATGATGAAAAACATCTTCATCCGCACGAATCCCCTGCCACTATGACGATTCCTTTGATCATACTTGCAGTTCTTTCTGTTATCGGAGGATTTATCGGAGTTCCTCACATTTTCGGAGTTCCTACATATCTGAAAGAGTGGCTTGATCCTATTTTCAATAAATCATACACAGTTTTAAATGCAATTCATAATACTCCCGAACCATCGGTTTTAGTTGAAATTATGCTTGTTTGCGCTGCTGTTGTTGTTTCTTTAATTGGAATAGTTTTAGCTTTCAAAGTATATTCAAAAATGGAAACATTTAAAAAGCCTGCAGGATTCGGAAAAGTACTTGAAAATAAATACTATATTGACGAAATATATGATAAAGCTATTATAGAGCCTATTCAAAAAACTTCTGACAGGTTTCTATGGAAAATTATTGACGGAACGGTAAACGGAATTGCCAGATATATTTCAAACATCAGTTTTGACTGGAGAAGGCTTCAAACAGGAATAATTCAGGACTATACAGCAATCTCAGTAGCAGGAGTTGTTGTTATTCTGTTGTATCTTTTGTTTGTCTGATAATAGTTGAATTTAATTTACGATTAAAAAAAAGAGAAAACATTTTTAGTGTTTTCTCTTTTTTTATATTCAATCAAAAATAGTATTACTTTCCGTTCTTCTTTAAAATGTAAGCAGCTATATCTGCAAGCTCCTGATCACTCAATACTGAATTCTTATAGAACGGCATTCCCCCGTCTCCAAGTCTTACATTATAAGTTATGGATTTTACATTTCCGTCAAACTCATCAAATATATTTGGAATTTTTTTTATGCTGGAATTTTCACCGTGACATAACCCGCATGCATTTTTAAAATCTGTTTCACCTTTCACAGGATCTCCGGTTAAACTCATTACATTTTTCTGTTCTTCTTTAAGTTTGACCTTGTCTCTTGTAGGCAATGCAATAGTTTCATATTTAATCTCTGCCGGAGAATCGGTTCCTGCAACTGCAGCATAATATTCATTTAATAATTTTATCTGATCAGCAGTCAACGGTGTTTTCATTCTCATATACGATTCCCAGCAAAGTGTTGCCCCGCCTGCAGTTTTCTCAACTTCTTCTCCGGTAAATTTTCCGTGAAAGGTGGATGTTCTTTTATTTGCACCTTTGATATTGGAAAAATATTTTGTTAAAGCACCGGAGGAATTAGTTCCGTCACTGTGACAATCAGCGCATGCAATATTATTTGCAGGTGACTTTGCATAAAAAAACTTTTTCGCCTCCGAATCCTGACTTTTCGTTTCGGTTTTTGTATTTGTTTTAACTGTATCAGTTTTCTTTTCTGAAACGTTAGTTTCCTGCTTTTTACCGCAACCGATTACCAATACTGATAATATTAACATTAAAACTGAATAAAAATGAAACGTACTAAAATTAAGTGACTTTTGAATTTTCATAATGATTGTTTGTTTTAAAAAAAAGTTAAGCAAATATAATTATTTTTTACCTGATTTTCCTAAGATAATATTCAAACCTATATTTATACTCCACCAGTTCAAATTCTTTTTCACCCCGTTAACCGGAACGGCAATTTCATCAGGGTCATTCAGGTTAGAATAAAAAACACCTTCATCATCATTGATTGGAATATTTTCTCTTCCAAATTGTGCTCTGTCGTTAAAATCATCGCTGCTGCTTTTAAAAAGTAAATTTGCCAGAGTGTAATTACCGCCTAGTGTGATGCTGTATTCATTATTTAATCTGTAGGAAACACCTCCGTTTGCCAGTACACCGGATCTGAAAGAATCACTGAAGAATGCATAATAAATTCCGTTCTGTTCCAGTGAAAGACTTATCATATTAATTGTAAAGCTTGAGTTAAGGAATGGTCTGAATCTTGATCCGGGAAATGGTTTAATCTCCAGTCCAAGCCCGAATGTAGAAACTGAAAATCTGCTGTCAATAGATACCGGAACTTCTGTGTTATTTATTACTCCAACTCCTTTAAAAATCTTTCTGAATGCATTGAAATATGAATACCCTCCCGTTATCAATCCGCTGAAAGTTTCATCTGATACAAAAGGAATTTTTAATGAGCCTGCAATTGTAACACCGGAAGAATTTCCATAATTATCTTTTATGAAATTCTGACTAATTCCGGATACTCCTGAATCATTTGTGCTTATTAAATCCCCTCCCGTCTCACCTGACGGAAATGAAATTCCTGTGGAAAATTCTAAAGAAGGAATCACCTGCCCATAAGTGTCAACAGTTAATAAAATAAATATTGTCGCGAAAAAATATTTTACTTTATGCAATCTGGAATTAAACTTATAATTTTTACAAAAAAAATTAAAAAGTATATTTTGAAAATATATCGTAGATAGATACAACTGCCGCTGTTTCTGCACGTAGTTTCCGTTTACCAAGAGATTTTAACTGCCACCCGTCCTTTATAAGTGTCAAAGCTTCTTCTTCAGAAAATCCGCCTTCCGGTCCGATAAGTAATTCAAGCTCTTTTGATTTTTTATCAAAATTAATTTCAGCTGAATCACCGGAAAGCTCATACATTGCAACTTTATTTTTTTTCATTTCAGTAAGTTTTAACATATCGGAAAATGAAACTGCCTTTCTGAATTCCGGCATATAACATCTCTGAGACTGACTCATTGCTGCTGAGATTATTTTTATGAATCTGTCAATTTTTGATTTGCTGAACGGAAACTTTACAACTGTATGCTCAGTAAGAACCGGCTGAATTGCTTTTACTCCAAGTTCCACCGCTTTCTCAATCAGAAATTCAAACCGTGACATGTTTCTCAGCGGTGCGATGAACAATGTCATGCTGAGTTCAGGTTCATTCAGATCATAACTTTTACTTTCTATTTCACAAACGATATGTGAATTGTCAATATTTATAATTTTACAAAAATAAACATTAAGCTCTCCGTCAGTTAAGGTAAGTAAGTCCCCTGCTTTCTTTCTTAAAACCTTTGCAAGATGTCTGTATTCATTTCCGTCAATGATCAGTTCATTTTTTTCAGCATTTACTTTGTCTTTTGCGACTACATAATATTCCATTTTTGAATTTATTTTATTAATTAAAATGAAGCATCAAGATCCACCACTACCTGCGGTATGAATCTTTTATTTTCTTTTCTGAATGCAAAATCAGTTCGTCCGACAAATCCAAACGGTAAAATAAAATTAAGTCCCGCTCCGAATCCGTTGTAAAATCTGGTTTCAAATACATCATCATTCTTATTCCATACTCCGCCAACGTCAAAGAAAATTGTTGCAAATAATCCAAACTTATAATTCAGCTTATTCAAAAGTGAAATTCCCCTTGCCAATGGAATATCATTTCCTTTTATATAAAAAGGATCTACTACCGGAATTCTTAATTCATTGTATAATCCGGTTTGATTTTCACCTTCGAGTACAATGTTTTTATAACCTCTTATAATTCTGTCGAATCCGAAAAATTCGTTCAAATAACCGGGAATTGTTCCTCCAAATGAATAAGTACCGCTGAACCTTGATGCCAAAGTAATACTGTATTTGTCTGATAATTTAACCGGAATAAATTTTCTTGCATCCAGATTTATTTTATTGAAATCAAAAGATTTTCCGAATCCGAATTTAATATATTCAAAAGAATAATATGATCCTGCCATTGTATATTCCAGCGAATTTCTAGTTTCAAAGTTACTTTGCAGGGAAAATGTTAAAAAGTTATCCTGACCTGATAATGATAATGTTCTGCCCGGTACATATAAAGATTGATGTACAATATTATATTTCATACCGGCAGCTACAGAAAAATTCGGTGTAAAATATTTTCCGATATTATAAGCTGCATTAAAATTAAAATTCGAATAGTCATCCAGTATTGAAGCGGTTGTACCTGATGTGGAATCATTTAATTTCTCAAGGCTTCTGTTATAATTTTTAGAATATCCAATGGAAGTTGATGAAAAGAAATGAGCGTTCTCCCCTATCCAAGGAACTGAATAACTTAAATTAACAAATGGCTCATATCCGATCCCGAAGCTCAGTGAAATATTCTCATTTCTTCCCCTGAAATTATTCAGAGTAAGATTCAATCCCGCCCAGAAGTTAGAAAAATTTCCGTTACGGAAACCGCCCTGTGGTATTGGCAATATATAAAACCTTTCCTCCACAAGGATCATAAGGTCAATTTTGTTAACAGTATCAGTAGGAATCGGGATGACATCAACTTTATTAAACAATCCCAGTTTATAAAGTCTTCTGATATTTTCTTCAAGCTCCTTAGGATCCAGCGTCGAATTTTCTTTTATAGTCAGCTCTCTTAAAATTATTTCCTCTTCAGTAACATCATTTCCCCCGATGACAATTTGTCTGATGTAAATTTGCGGTAACGTAATCGCAGGCTTATCAGCAGATTTAATAGTGTCATTTTTAAAATCATCGTCAGCAAACATTAAATTTACTGAGATTAACAGAATCGGAATAATAAATAAAATTGATCTCAAAATTATTTTATTTATTTGGCAAAGCTTTTAGCTGATTTATTTTTTGCAATAATTGTTTTACATCCGGGGAATTTGGTTTTATCTGGGAAGCTTTATTGATCAGCGATTCCGCATCGTCAAATTTGGAATAGTTCATAAGATAATTTGCTCTGGAAAGATACGAATTGAAATATGCATTCATTAAAAAAGTATGATGATAATCAGTCCTGTCAGTAATTGTGTATTTATAATCAGGATAATTAAACTCAACATAATTTTTATCCTTGCTGTATCTGATCAGAAGCCCGTTTGGAATTCTTAAATATTCCTTTCCGAATTTTTCATTACTTGTCTGTTCAATTTCAAATGTTGTAAAAACTTGCCGGTCAGGATAATTTTTATCCACAAGACTGTTAAGCAAAATGATAAATGCATTCTGAATTTTTATAAGATCCTGTTTGTCCGCTTCTGTTTTAGGCGCTGTATACCTTGTGTTATTCTCTTCAAACTTCAGCAGTTCACGGAAATAAGTTTCAAATTCAATTTTGCTGTTATTGTAAACTTCAGGGTAATGAACCTGTAAGTAATGCATATACCAGCTCTTACGGAGTAATTCCTTATCAATGATAACAATATCAGGTCTGATGTTTTTTACAAACTGCTGATACATTGAAGATGAAATAAAGAAATCCCATTGAGTTGAAATAACAATAGAATTTTGCGGAAGGCTGTTGAATACATTCATTGTATAATCTTCCACAAAAAAGTTTTTTGATTCATCTACTTTGGAATAATTCTGAGATAATGGCACCAGACATACAAGTAAAAAAGCAAAACTGATTGCTTTCACATTTCCTTTTATTTTCTTGATCAAAAACAAAAAACCGAATGCGATCCAGATCGAAGTCACAATAAATGCCAGTAAAAAATATGAATCAATATCATAAATGTCATAATTAATTGCATATAAAATACAAAAACCGAACAATAATAAAGTAAAGTAAGACAGCTTTTTACTTTTTTTATTCAGTTCATACAATCCGGGAACAGCAATAAGTAACGGTATATAGAAAAATTCCAGCGGATAATTTTTAGTAAAGTATGAGAATTGTTTGCCTGCATTTTCAAAAGATGAGAACATCCATATACTGAATTGCTTTCCGGTAAAATGTCTCCAGAAATTCTCAAATGTATTCGGATAACCCCAGCTTAACACAGAATTCTCGGCTCTGACATACAAATAAAAATACACTGAATATCCGAGTAAAAAAGGAATTGACAGGATCAGTATTCTCTTAAATGAATTACTGTTAAAACCATTTTCTGCAAAATACAGATATAAAAATCCAAAAGAGAGAAAAATTGTGGACAAATGATTTGTAAAACTTAATCCGAGTACAAATGCAAAGATAAGCCAGTTCTTTTCTTTCTGATCTCCGGAGCTTATATCATTTGACGCACTATTGTTTGCTTTAAGAAATAAAAATATATTTGTGACAAGAAAAAATGTGTGAAGAGAATAAACTTCAATAGCATTGGCAGTATCCCAGAATGTTCTGGAAAAAGCGAGAATAAATACAGATGCGAGAGAAATATTGTAAATTACTTCTTTTGATATATTTGATCTTTCTTTATCCGGATCACCCGAAAGTTTAAGATCATTAAAAATGAAAACAAGTAAATTGAAAAACATCATTAAAGTCAGTGAAGAAATAAATGCGCACATCAGATTTAATCTGTAGATCTCATCTCCTAACGGAATTTTTGTAAATACATTTCCGAGCACAGTAAATAATGGATATCCTGTTGGATGAGCTACACCAAGCTTCGTTGCAACAGTCGCCAGTTCGCCGGAATCAATAAATGTAACAGTTGGCGCAAGAGTAATCACATATACAATGAATGGCACTGCAAAGGAAAGTAACTGATAAACTAATTTATTAAGATCTTTTTTTTTCAATAATAATTCAATTATAAATAGGTAAATATTAAAATTAAAGAAACAACCTGTGATGCTCAGTCATAATGCATTTGTTTTCAATATAACTTATTTGATTCTTGGCAGCGATTTCTTCCGCTTTTTTATCCATAACTCCGATCTGAGCCCAAACGACTTCAGGTATATAATTCAAATGAAGAATTTCATTCATAATGCTCTGCAGGAATTCCGATCTTCTGAAAATATTGACTAACTGAATTTTATCCGGTACACTTTTCAGTTCTTCGAAACATTTTATTCCGTCAATTATTTTATCTTTCAGATTCGGATTTACACCGTAAACTATGAATCCGTTCTCATTTAAATATCTTGCTATCCTGTTGCTTGGTCTGGCGGGATTTTGAGAAAATCCAAGAACTGCAATTACTTTATATTTTTCGAATATCTCTGAGAAATTCATTTTTTAAAAAAACTTATAAAAAATAAAGGGAACAACTCCATAAGAATTATTCCCTTAAAGATTAAAATAAAAAACAAATTAATTCACGCAATAATTATTATAAACACCGTCAAGGAAATTCCACATAAGAGTAGCGGATTCATCAACTGTATTTATAAGTCTTTTCTGATCTTCAAGTGATAAATTATTTTTCACAATAATGTCCATTTCATCTTTTGAGTGATAAACATCAGCTTCTTCATGTACAGAGAAAAACTCAATTGCTTTTTCTGAATCAATTCCGTAGAATTTTTTCAAACCGTCGATCTTTGTTCTGGAAATAGCAGGAACCTGTGATTCATAAGCGTAAAGCGAAGCAAGTCCAAGTGTGAATTCAGGTGAACGTGTTAATTCATACATGCCGTCAACCATATCTTCTACTTCTCTGATAGGTTTTGCATTTTTCACTTCTTCTTCAGTCAGTCCCAGACTTTCTGCAAAATTGATCCAGAGTCTTGGGTGATCTTCAATTCCGGTTTTGAAACCTTCCTCGTCTGCAAGATTTTCCAGCAGGATCTTTCTTGTTTTTACATCTTCACAGTTTGAATGAACACAGCTGACAAATCTTGGAAAATGTTTTACAAAATGGTAATATTGTTTTGCATATTCCTGGAGTTCCAGCTTAGATAAAGTTCCTTCATTCCATTTCTGATAAAAAGGATGATTTAATAAACTTTTTTTCTCGATGACAGAATTTACTTCTGCTATGAATTTTTCTTCTGAAAGCATTTTATTGTATTTGGTTTATTTAAAAAATTTATCGCTAAATTAAGCAATATTTAAGAAATTTAAAATATAAACTGCAGGATTTTTTTTTTAATTTGCAGTTTCTTCCACGTAATCACTGATCGGATTACAACTGCATACAAGGTTCCTGTCGCCGTAAGCGCTGTCAATTCTTCCCACTGCAGGCCAGAATTTATTAATTCCGTTAAGATCCATCGGGTAAACCGCTTTTTCCCGTGAATAAGGATGAATCCAGTTGTCTGTAACTACACTTTGCGAAGTATGAGGCGCATTTTTAAGAACATTGTCTATTGTATCAGCTTCTCCTGTTTCTATTTCCCTTATCTCTTCTCTGATCAGTCTGAGCGCATCACAAAATCTGTCCAGTTCGGTTTTATTTTCACTTTCCGTCGGTTCTACCATTAATGTGCCCGGAACCGGGAATGATACTGTCGGAGCGTGAAAATTATAATCCATTAGACGTTTTGCTATATCTTCCACTTCAACTTTTGCTGATGTTTTAAATTCTCTCATATCAAATATTAATTCATGAGCAACTCTTCCGT
>DAIPYE010000113.1:0-10771 GCA_036782915.1 Bacteroidota bacterium
TTACAGGATATGAATATAATATTCAGGTTCAGCCTGTAAGCTGGGCTATAATCACTTTCCTTGGGGATTATGTCAAAACAAAAAATGATGCAACTTCCGAACCGCTGCCGTTTACTCCTCCGGCAAAAAATATCATTTCATTGAAATTTCAAAAAGGAAATTTTGGCTCAATTTACAATCCGTACATTAATGTTTCTGCAAAAATAGTTTCTGCTGAAAATGATGTTTATCCTTTGGAAGCACCTACAGATGGTTACACGCTTTTTGGAGCCGGAATGGGATTTGATTTTGTTTTATCTAAGGCAATTGCGTCTGTTGATTTTTCTGTGTCTAATATCGGGAACCTGAAATATGTTGACCCTATGAGCAGATTCAGATATTACGCAATGGCTCCCGAAAGAAGTTTTGATTTAAAATTTACACTTCCATTTCAGTTTTAAACTTCTTTCTCTTTAACTGCTGTTGAATAGAATTTAAAATACAGCAGCAGTTTTTTATATTTCATATATGAATTACGAATCATACAAGAAAAAATATTCAGATCTGACAAATCTTATTCAAGAGGAGTTTGAGAGAAATGCAGATAAATACGGCGAAAAATTGAAATGCAGGAAAGGATGCTCGCAGTGTTGCTCCCAGATCTTCCGAATCACACAGGCAGATGCATTTGAAATAAAAAAATTTCTGAATGAATGTTCGGAAGACAAAAAGAGTCTTTTAAAAAATAAAGCTACCGACTATTTAAGCAAACAAACTGCAGAAAATTCTGAACCGACGGAATTTCATTTATTGCCAAAACTTCCATGCCCGGCTTTGGATATTGAAGGTGAATGTATGATCTATGAGGCAAGGCCTGTAATCTGCAGAAGATTCGGACCTCCGGTTTATGACTATAAAAATCCTCATAAATTATTTGCATGCGAACTTAACTTTGAAAACGGTGAAGAAATCATTGACGATGATCTGATAACTGCTCAGACAAAAATAGGAAATCTCTGGGATGAACTTAAAACGGAATTTAATTCAGGTTTAGCTAAAAAAAATATTGCTTCCACTACAATAGCAGAAGCAATACTAAATTCCTGAACTTAAATTTATTTTATTTATGTTTATAAGATATTTTCTTTGGTACAGTAAATTGTCTCATACCATCTACAGATCCAAGATAACCGAAGCCGCTTTGTTTGATTCCGACCCAGGGAGTTCCGGAAACTCCTCCGATACCCTGGTTTACTCCAATCATACCTGATTCAATTTTTTCAGCAATTTGCTTTCCTTTATCAAGATTTTTTGTCCATACAGTTGCGCCAAGTCCAAATGTAGAGTTATTTGCTTTTTCAATTGCTTCCTCTGCATTCTTTACTCTTTGAATGCAGATCACAGGACCAAATGTTTCTGTATTCATTATATCGTGCTTGTCGCTGAGATTTGTCATTAAAGTTGGCTGCATAAAGAAACCCTCTCCGTCAATCTTTTCTCCACCAAAAAGTAATTTTGCTCCCTTCCTTTTTGCTTCTTCAATCTGAGTAAGAACATGTGTTCGCTGATTCTCACTTACCATTGGACCAATGTCAACTTCATCAAATCCGTTTCCAACTTTGTATTTTTTTATTTCTTCAAGAACCATTTTTTCAAACTCCGAAGCTAATTTATCTTCAATATATATTCTCTCAACTGAGACACATACCTGCCCGGAATTTCTTAGTGATCCATGAACAGCATAAGGTACAACTTTTTTAAGATCTGCATCTTTAAGTATGATCATCGGATCTTTACCGCCAAGCTCAAGTACAAGCCGGTTAAGATTTTTCGAACATGCTTCCATAATTTTTTTTCCGACAGCCTGAGATCCTACAAATGCAACCATATCAATATCAGAATTGATTATCTGTTCTCCGACTTCTTCTGCACCCTGCAGCAAATTTATTACACCTTTCGGTAAATACCTGTTGTATATTTCATAAAGTGCCTTACCTGTCATTGGTGTATTTTCAGATGGTTTGAAGACTACCGTATTTCCCATTAAAATAGCCGGTGAGATAAGTGATTCAGGCATTCCAACCGGAAAATTCCAGGGAGATATTGCAGCTACAACTCCCATCGGCATTCTGTGTATTTCAGTAGTGGTATTCCCCTCTTTAAAAATTTCCTTTTCAGCAGCAATCTCAGCAAGTTTAATATTTTCCTCGATGGCGTAGGCTGTTCCTTCACATTCACCGACAGCAGATTTATAAACTTTACCCATCTCTTTTGTAATTAATTTACCGATCTCCTTCTTTTCTTTTAAAAGATCTCTCGATATATTTTTAAAAAGAGCAATCCGTTTTTTTAAAGGAGTGTTAACCCAGACCTTGAAAGCTTTTCTTGCAAGTTTAACTCCCGATGCAACTTCACCTGTTGATGAACATTTAATCTTTTCTATAAGATCACCTGTTGCAGGATTTATGTCTAAAATAAATTTCCTCATATTATTTTATCACTGTTATTAATTTTATAAAAACTTTTTAAAAAATGACAGAACCCCTTGTTTCCAGGCGATTCTGTGTGTAACCCCTGTTCCCTGCTGTATTGTATGCTTATTTTCCAGATACCATTTGTAAGATCTTATTAAAGCTTCAGAATTTGAATATTTTGGAATCCAGCCAAGTTTTTTTTCTGCTTTCTCAATTGATACATACGAATCAGTATCTGCCGTTCCGTATATCCATTTATACAAAGGTGAAACATTTAATATTTCAAAAAATCTTAAAACGGGCTTTATTAAAGCTGCAGGAGTTGCCATAACCTTTGCTCCGGTTCCGGCATATTCACACATTGCTCCTACATCTTCATTTACCGTTTTAAATTCTTTTGCGCCGACATTAAATGTATCATTGATATTTTCAAGAGGCAAAGTAGAAGCTAACAAAATAGCATCTACAAGGTCTTCTACTTCAAACAGCTGATATTTGTTTTTTCCGTTTCCGATGATCGGGATCTTTACACCGGATTCTACCCAGTCATATAATATCTGAAATACTCCAAGTCGGGCTGTACCGATAAAACTTTTTGGCCTTAAAATACAAACCGGAAGTCCTTTGCTTCTGAATTCCTCACATATTTCTTCGGCTTGAACCTTGCTTTCTCCGTATGGGCCGACTCCATGTCTCGGGTGAGTTTCGTATAACGGATGAACATCAGGAACTCCATAAACTGCAGTTGATGAAATATGAATAACTCTGTTTACATTATTCTTTAAAGAACTCTCAAGAACTATCCTTGCACCTTCAATATTTGTTTCATATATATCTTTCTTAGCCCATAGAGGTAATGCAGCTGCGCAGTGAATAACGACGTCAGCTCCTTTCATCATTTCATCCATCTGTTTACTGTCCCTGACATCTCCATAAATACATTTTATGTCTTTATCATAATCGTCTTTCTCAAAAGGAGCAATATCAAAGAATACACAATCTTTAAATTCTGCTATCCGGTTTATCTTTTGCGAAATATGATATCCTAAAAATCCTGCTCCGCCTGTTACAACAATTTTCATAATTTTTAACTTTTATAATTAATTTTGGATTTACATTTTTGTTACTAATAATTCAAACAACTAAATAGAACCATATACTTTTATTTGAGAGCTTCTTACATTGGAAAATTCATCCGAAATTAAATTATAAATGATCTTCGCAATTTCATCTGCAGTTACCCATTTCTTTATGTCTTCATCACTTCCCCATTCACGGTTTGAAGGTGTATCTATAATGCCGGGAATAATTGTGTTACATCTGATATTGAACTCTTTCATTTCCTCACTGATAGTATCCATAAGATTTATCACTCCGGCTTTTGAAAAAGAATAGGCAAATCTGCCCGGAGTCACTTCCAGTCCTGCCATTGCGCCAATGGAAATTATTCTTCCGTAAGACTTATTTTTCATGTTTTTCAATACTTCTCTGGAAAAATAAAATGCAGATTTAAAATTCAGATTTATCATTTTATCTAGGCTTTTTGCTGTCAGATCAATTATATCTTCTTTTCCTGATATTCCGCCGACAGTATTTATCAGAAAATCTATATTCCCTTTTTCCTGTGCGGAAACATTTCTTACAAATTCAGTTACAGATGTTTCATCTGTTGCATTACAATTGAAAGCAAAGATCTTTCTTAAAATATAGTTTTCTCTTTTTTTGTCAAATGAATTATCAAATATTGAATTAAATTCCTCAAGATTATGAGCAGGCACATAAACTTTAATACCTTCATCCGCAAGTTTTTCAACTACTTTTCTCCCTAAAGCTCCGGTTCCGCCGGTAACGATGGCAATTTTATCCTTCATACTTTTTAAAATATTAAAATCTTTGTTAAGCTATACATAGTTTACCCAAAAATACATTCTTATCTGAACCTGTTACTGAATTTATATTGGTTTTATTACCATTCATAAGTTCATTTGCCAGAACTGCAAAAAGCACTGCTTCTTTATTTTCAAAAGTAATTCCGTTCTCATTCTGGGATTTTATATTTATTCCGGTAAGAAATTCTTTCAGAAAATGCATTAATGATCTGTTTTTTGCTCCGCCTCCGCTTATGATCAACTCTTCTGTCTTAAAACTTTTTAAATTGAAATAAATTGTGAAAGCAGTAAATTTTGTAACCGTTGTAATAATATCTTCAGGGATAATTTTTTTGCTGAATTTCAAAACAGCATTTACAAAATCATCTCCGTAATATTCCCTGCCTGTTGATTTTGGAAATTTCTTTTTATAATATTTATCAAATGACTTTAAAAAACTTAGCAAGTCCATATTTACTTTTCCTTTTAATGAAACCAAACCGTCCTTATCAAATTTTTTGCCAAACAATTTTAACATTAATGAATCAATTAACATATTTCCCGGTCCGGTATCAAAAGCGACTATTTCATTCTGACTGCAGTTTTTTCTGAGATAAGTAACATTGGAAATCCCGCCGATATTTAAAAATGCTCTGTTCTTCAATTTATTACTGAACAAAATATAATCAAGATAAGGCACTAACGGTGCACCTTCACCTCCTGCTGCAATGTCTGCGACTCTGAAATCTCCAATTACACTAATTCCTGTTTTATTGGCTATAACAGAAGGATCACCAAGCTGTAATGTTGATTTTGAATCAAAACCAAACATTTTTTTACTCCGGGGAATATGATAAACGGTTTGACCGTGAGATCCGATCAAATCAACTTTTTCAGAAGAAATACCGCTGCTTTTTAAAAATTTATTAATTTTATCTGCAAATAAATTTCCAATAATAAAATTCAACCGGCAAACATCTTCAATTTTGATACTTTTGTTTGAAGAAAATCCGAGAATGTGCTTTTTTAACTGAATATTTATTGGATAAGATTTAAAATTCTTAACTTTTATAACAGATGATCCCCCTTTACCTGTAACTTTTATTAAAACCACATCCACTGCATCAACAGAAGTTCCTGATAATATTCCGATAACAGTTCTTGACTTTTTGTTGATTAAATTTACAATTTTATCCATATATCGTAACAAATATAATTTAAATACGAATTAGAATCTATGGAATTACAAGTAACAACATTGACTTTTATTTATATTCTAAACAAATCAGTTGAATTTATTTAAATATTACCATTTATTTTAAACATAATTTTTATGATTTTGGCTAAAAATCTAAAAACTACATAATGGAAGAATTTTCAATCAATACTAAACAACAGGATAATATTGAAATATTGTATTTAATAGGTTTCCTTGATGCTCATACTTCTGTCGAACTGGAAAATTATCTTGAAAAATTAATAAAAGAAGGTAAATACAGGATTATTGTAAATTTTGAGAAACTGTCATATATAAGCAGTGCCGGTCTTGGCGTATTTATGGCTTTTATTGAAACAGCCAGAGAAAATTCGGGTGATATAAAACTATGCGCCATGTCAGACAAGATTTATAATATTTTTGATATGCTTGGTTTCCCGATTTTGTTTGAAATTTACAAAGAAGAAAGCTCAGCAATTGGAAAATTCAGTTAATTGAGAATTGATGAACAATCCCAATAAAATATTGTTAGCAAGTTCTACAAAAAACCTTGCTGTTCTTAGAAATTTCATAGAATCCCGGGCTGTTGCTTTTGGTTTTGATGAAAGTTCTATTTATCAGATCATTTTATCAGTTGATGAAGCCTGCACAAATATTATAAAACACGCTCATAAGTATAATGATAAAGAAAATATCGAAGTGGAAACTCAGACTGAAAAAGGTCAATTCAAAATAATAATGAAATACAAAGGAAATGGATTTAATCCAAACGAGCTTCATAATCCGGATATGAAGGATTATTTTGATAAATTCAAGGTCGGTGGACTCGGAGTTCCGATCATGAAAAAGTTTATGAATAAAATCGAATATGTACACAAAAATTCCGATTACAATTCTCTTACACTGATAAAGTTTTTACAGAATTAATGAAACTAAAATAAACATTTCCTAATTCCTCAAATGGATCATACCAATCCCGACCGCAGACAGCTTGAATTAAATACCCTAATAGAATTCTCACAGTTAATCAGCAGCAAACTCGATCTTAAGTATATCCTTAATAATATTCTTCTCAGCAATATGGGGAAGATGCTTATTTCCAAAGGTATGATCTTAATTAAAATGGATGAAACTGATAGTGATATTCATTCTGTTGAAGCGGCTAAAGGCGTGGATCTGAAATATTTAAATACCTTACTGGATATTCCATTTCCAAAAATGCCTGTTTTCAGCATTGACGAAATTGAAGATCCGCATGAATTTCTTCTAAACTCAGGTTTAAAATATTTTTTTAAAATTTATTTTCAGAATAAATATCTCGGGATCCTCTGCTTTGGCAAGAAATTCAATAATCTTGAATTAAGCAAAAACGAAATTCTTTACATCGAAACAATGCTCAATATTTCCTCTTCAGCTATTGAGAATACTTTGAAATTCAATGAAGTCACGGATCTGAATTTAAATTTAAATAATAAAATCAGGCAGCTTAAATCTCTTTTTGAACTTGGAAAGGAATTCAATTCTAATTTTACGAATAAAGAAAATATAATTAAACTTTTAAGTTACACATTACTTGGAAATTTCGGCGTTAAGGATTTTGCAATTCTATCAAAAAATAAATCAGGTGAATTTTCTTTACTGAAGGATAACAGGAATATCGATATTTCTCTTTTCAGACCGGATGAACTTTTCCCTAATGGCAGAATAAATGAAAATTTAAAAACTACACTTTTAATTTCTTCGGAATCTCCTGTTTCTTTTGTAAGACATCTTGCCGAAAAGGATTTTGAATTACTAATTCCAACAGTTATAAAAAATGAAATCGAGAATATAATTTGCCTTGGTAAGAAACTGAATAAGACCGGTTATTCTGAAACTGACATTGAATTTCTCGAATCGATATTAAATCTTTCTCTGATCTCCATACAAAACTCAAATCTCTTTCAGGAATATCTTGACAAGCAAAAAATTGAAAATGAACTTAAGATCGCAAGGGAAATCCAGCTGGCTCTGCTTCCGTCAGTAATTCCCAAAATTACTGATTATGATATTTCCGGAATGAACCTTCCGGCTTTGCAGGTTGGAGGAGATTACTATGACATTATAAAATTATCTGAAACTAAATTTGCAATTGTCATCGCAGATGTTTCGGGTAAAGGAACTCCCGCTTCGCTTTTAATGGCAAATATTCAGTCAGCTGTTCATTCATATTTAAAACTTTACGAAGAAGGTTCATTTGATCTTGCAAATGTGACAGAAAAAATAAATGAGCTTATTTACGAAAATACTGCCGCTGATAAATTTATTACATTTTTCTGGGGAATTCTGGATTCTGAGAATGACACTTTTGAATATATAAACGCTGGTCATAATCCGCCTATATTTTTAAAGCATAATAATGAATTGGTAATGCTTTCTGAAGGCGGCTTTATTATCGGGATTCTTGATATCGGAGTAACTTATGAGATCGGGAAAATAAATTTATCGGAAAATGATATTGTATTTTTTTACACTGACGGTGTCACGGAAGCAAATGACAAAAACGGAAATGAATTCGGCGAAGAAAGACTGTCGAAAATTTTAATTGAAAATAAAGAGTCAAATACAGATCAGATCCTTGAAAAAATAAAAAAAGCTTTACTTGATTTTACCAGTGACACAGCTCAGTATGATGATATTACAATGATTGTACTTAAAAAAGTATAAATTGAAATTTTATGAATCAGAAATTAACTTATCCTACTCTTCCATCCAAACCTGATCTTTATTATTAAGAATTATCTGGTAACTTCCTTTGTATGTTTCAAGAATTCCTTTAACATAAATGTAGTAATTTTTTTTATCTTCAATATCAATTTCATTCAGTAAATTTAGATCTTTCTCAAATACAACAATATCAAAGCTAACATTTTTATCATAAGGGATTCTTAAGATCACAGGATCCTTCTTTGTTAAAACATCTCCAATATTTCCGAAAACTGTAATTTCCTTTCCTATATTATCCGCAAGGCGGTTAAAATCCTTTTCACTTGAAAGATTAAAGTAGTTTTCATTATCCGAATAATTTTTCTCATAATTTTCAATCTGCTGCGCTCTTTTATTCCACCAGATTATTCTTTCATCATAATCAGGATAATGTTTCTTTGCCGGATCCCAGATCCCGGATTGATTTTCTTTTGCAAAATTCTGAGCCTGTTCAAATTCCGAATTAAATCTTTTACTGTTTCCGTATTTATTGAAAGACGGACTATATCCCTGCTTCACACATTCCACATTATAATTGATCTCTCCGCCATTTTTGTAAGCGATCAAATAAACCAGATATCTTCCGAATATATCTACTGATCTGTCATCTGCTTCCCTTTCAAGCCTTACAGAATCCACATCTGCAAAAAATGTTTCCGCCCATTTCCATGCTTCGAAACCCAAAGGCGAATCTGTTTTCACCGGCATTTTGTTATCTCCTCTTTCATTTTTATAAAATTCCTCCCAGTAAGTAGCGATCTCATTGGTTTTTTGTTCTGCATCAGCTGTTTTAAAAGTCTCTTCTGTGTCAATTCCCAGAAGTCTTGCAGATTTATCAAGACCTTCAAATTTGAATGTATCACCGTCAGTAACCTTGGTAATTTTGAAAGTTCCGATCACAAAAGCAGAATCTGCAGCATTTAAAACTGTAATTCCGCTAACAGAATAAATAAAAATTAATACAATCAGTCTAATTTTTTTTACCGGTAATGACATCATTTAATTATTTATTTTAATTAAGATAATTTTAAAAAAGAAGAATTTTTACTTTAAGAAAAATCATTACAAAAAAAAACTCTTACACTTCAAAAAAAAAAGTGTAAGAGTACAATGAAAAAATAGTGTAAATTTACATCTAGTATCTTGTTCCTTCACTTACAAAAGGAATAATCGCAAGATGTCTGGATCTTTTTATAGCAGTTGTGAGTTTTCTTTGCATTTTAGCTGTTGCTCCGGTAATTCTGCCCGGAAGCAATTTTCCCTGTTCATTCAGAAATCTGGTCATAAGCTTTGCATCAAAAAAATCTATATGATCTTTTACTCCTCTTTCTTTAAAAGGGTCTCTTTTTTTTGCCTGATTTTTTTTGGCTGTAATTTGCTGTGTTAATTTATAGTTAGAATCTTTAAAACTTTTGGCAGGTTTTTTCATTAATGCTTAACTTTTTGTGTGATTTATTTCTACAATTTATTCAAATTTTATTAAAATTACAATATAATTTTTAGTTTGAGATTGAAAAATATTTCAATTCAGTCCTAAACATAGAGAAATTTTGGTATGAAATTCAAGAAAGATCATGAATGATATTGAAATAAAACTCATTTTGGTAAAAAATAAAATTTTTTTTGAAAAAGACCGGAAAAATTGAAATTTGTGATTTTTGAATAGTTTAACAGAAAAGTGTTTGTTAATTTTACATAAAATGGGATAGTTAACAGAAAGTAATTTTTTTATAAAAGTGCATTTTTATTGTATTTTTAATCCTAAACTTGATCAAACTATGGAAAATGACACAGAAATTCAGGAAAAGAAACCTTTTGTATCATCTAAAATTAAGCGAATTCTTCTTGCCACTGTAATATTTCTGATTTTAATTTCCGGCTATGGATTTTTCTATATGATCACAGTTGGTATGATGATGTGGGACAGTCATAATTTCAATAACGGAGTGGCGGAAACTATCAGATGCGGAAGTATGCCTGCAATAGTTCCCTATTATTTGATAATTTTCTGGCCGGCAGTTATGTTTGCCGGGACGATAGTTCCGACTATCCTGATCCTGAAACGTGTTAATCCATTTATCTGGATCGTGTTAATTTTTGGGGGAATTTTTGCTACATTTGTAGTTTTAACCGGCTGGTTCGGATTAATTGAATTTTACTGCAGCGGTAAATGATACTTGCAAAAATATAGAAAATTTCTACAACTTTTGAATTAAAGAAAAATCTCGCCACGTATTTCACTAATAATCACTAATTTAAAAATACTATCATCTCTTGAAATTTCCCAGTTCCGTACAAAACGTTTTCAAAAGCTATTTCAATAATCTCATGAAATTTATTGAATCACTTAAATAAACACTTTTACACGACTTTGTTCAAAACATTTCAAAGTGAATAAAACTTGTCAAGAAATTTTTAATCTTTTTTAAATCAATTTTTTAATCTTTTTTAATCTTTTTTAATCTTTTTTAATCTTTTTTAATCTTTTT
>DAIPYE010000114.1:0-10705 GCA_036782915.1 Bacteroidota bacterium
AATGATCAGTTTATTGCCTTTTTTAACATTATAAAGAACCTTTTGTGTGAAAGCATTTCCGCTTATATTTGAAAATTCTTTGAAATCAAACCCGAGATTTTTTAATGCTTTAAAGATCTTTTTCTCATTTGTACCGTTTTCACGGTCAGTTCCGGTAAGTAATCTGATCTTTCGCTCAGAATAAAAATAGCCGAGAGCAAGTAAGCAGTTTCTTATAGATGCAGGACCACAGGTGAATTTTGTTTGCTGGCGGTAATATGTCATGGTCTTTAATTAATTCAGACCAAATATGTTCAGATAAGTAATTAAAAAAAATATATGTATTTTTCCCTTGTGTGGATTAGAATTGAAAAGGCTTAAAAAGCTAAAAAACCAGGTTGTTTTTAAGGTTTTATTAAGCAAAAAACACTAAATTTCTTTTCCTTCAGATGAATTTTTATTAAAGAAAATCTGATTTCCTGTTTTCGGAATATTTACAGAATTAATTATTATCTGCCGTAATATCCGCCTCTGTAACCGCCATTATAATAACCTCTGTTTATGCTTGGATAATAAGTCGATCTGTAACCATATCCGCCATATCCCCCATAATTTCCATATCCGCTATAGCTGCCAATTCCGTAACTTACACCGGTGCTTACATATCCGGTTCCCGTGCAGGAATAAAAAACTGTACCTAAAAGCAAAAATGATATAACTAACAATAATTTTTTCATAATATTTAAATTTTAAAGTTTAATTTTAATAATTATTTATCCCACTTTTGAATAGCAAACGGAGCACCGGTCGGATCAACAATAACGCAGACAGTTCCGTTTCTGATCGAAGAATCTGATGGAATAATAATTCTGCCGCCGGCATCTTTAGCTTTCTGTTCAACACTGCTGACATTTGAAACTCTGATATACTGAACCCAGTTTGTTTTAATTTTTTCAGCAGGATTTTTGATGATCCCTGAACTAGGTTTTCCGTTATTTTCTAAAACAATATATGATCTTTCATCATCCTTTTTATTTACAATGGTAGAATTGAATATTTTTTTATAGAATGATTCCGAATTATCAGTATCATTTGACCATAATTCACTCCATAGAAATTCATTATCCGGAATTGTTTGAGTTGAAGGATCTCCGTTAGATGATTTTATTACTGCAAAAAGAGCTTTCTGCGGATCAGAAATGAGAGCAACATTTCCTCTTCCAGGCATTTCAAACGGCTTTATTGCTATGGTTCCGCCATCGGTTTTACATTTGTTAGCGATATCCTCGACAGAATTAACCGAATAATACTGTATCCATTCACCGCCGACATCTTTCTTTTTATCAGACATTAAGAACATTCCGCCAACCGGTTTTCCGTTGTTTTTGAAGATCCAGTATTGCTGATCTTCTGTCCCGACCTGTATACTTGTCCAGCCGAATACTTTTTTGTAAAAATCAGCAGCAAGTTTAGGATCCGGAGTTACAAGATCTCTCCAGACAACCTGCCCGTAATTATAACTTTTTGTCCCTGAATTATTTATTGAAGGATATTCCAGCTGACTGCCGCATCCTGAAACAAGAAGCATAAATGTAAAAATGGAAATTGTAATAAACGAATATGACTTTTTCATATTTTTTGTTTTTATATTAAAATTATGTGCGAATATACAGATTATATAACAGCAATTTAAATTATTTATTTATCCTTAAATATTTTAAAATTTTATAAGAACTTTTGTGAAAATAATAAAATAATCATTCAATTTTGTTTACTAATTTCTTTTTTTGACTTTTTAAGATAATATACAACCATAATTGACATTACAGATATAGTTACAAACAAAACTATATAGGAGTATTTAGAAATAGTGAAATAATTCATATACATGATCTGATTATAAAGAGTATTTTTGTCAGGATTGGTATCAGGCATGTTATGCATCGGAATGTAAATTTTTGACAAAATAAAAGAAAATACAGTAAGCAGAATAAAAATTAAATGGGATATATTGAATTCCTTTAATACAAGAATAGAAGGCAACAGAAAAAAAGGAATGAA
This sequence comes from Bacteroidota bacterium, assembly GCA_036782915.1. Taxonomy (GTDB): domain Bacteria; phylum Bacteroidota; class Ignavibacteria; order Tepidaquicellales; family Tepidaquicellaceae; genus JAEUSI01. The sequence continues at coordinate 2,041 of DAIPYE010000114.1, forward strand.
ATTTATATTCATCCGTGGCTCTGATGCAAACACAATAAATATGGAAACTATAAAAAATATATAGATCCCAAAGCCAAGTTTTAAAAGATATTTCTTATAATATTTTATAAAGAAAAACAGAATTATAAAAACAGGACCGAAATAGTTGATATAAAGAACAATATAAACAAGCGGCTTTGTTGTACCATACAATGAAATAAGATACAGCATTTTAGTTATTGAATTTTCTCTGTAAAGATCATTGCTTAATGTACTCTGTATTAAAAAAGCCGTTAAAAGAATTACAAACGATATTAAAATATTCAAAGGTTTGATCGCAAGTATTGTGTTTTTTATAAGTTTAAAATAGTCTTTCAAAATCATATCAGCCGGGAGATAAACAAGGAAGAAATAGACTAAAATTATATAGTTCAAAACTGCACTGATATAAGCAAGAGAGTTAAAAATTTCAGTCTCAATAAATGGGAGTCTGCCACCGTTAAGAAAAATTCTCAGATGGAATAAAGCTTTTAAAAGAAATGGCAGGGGAATTAAAAAAATAAACCATCTCTTTTTAATATTCAGATCGTCAGATGAATTATCTTCAAATTGTGGTTTGAAATTAACAGGAAACAAAATAAGTAAAATGCCAAGGTAAATGAAATTCGCCCAGGTAAATGCTCCCAAAAAAGTTACAATTATCCTTCAAATAAGCATAAAGCAGAAAAAATCCAAGAAAAAGAGCTGTTGTATCAGTTAATACCGGATAGAAAACAGACATTTCTGCCACTCCAAAATTAAGAAACCAGAAGATAAATCCAAGCCAGATCATTTTTATATCAAGATCAAATATTTTTGAGATCCTGAACCATAAAAGGGAACTGAGCATCAGAAGAACAATATTGTAAATCTGAAATGCCTTTATGATTATTGCAATTTTTTTTGAAATACTAAGAATACTTAATGCAGTAGAAATTACAAACGAAGGAAAGATCCTCTGTATAAGATAGCCATTCAGTTCATTCCCAAAAACCATTGAATAAAAATTCTTAGCGATCATTCCGTAGTAATATCCGTCAAACCCAAGCCCGCCTTCTACATTTATTATCCCTCCGTATAAAAGATAATAAACTCCCCAAAGCAAAATTATCAATGGCATAAAATACAGAGGTTTATTCCAAATAAATGAAAATATATTACCGGCAATGTTATTTTTTTTATCCAAAATCCGAAATTGAGTCTGTTTATTAATTTTATTTTTAGTCTTGCTATGAAATTAGAAATTGATATTTAAAATTGAAATTGAAAATTACTTAGACTTAATATTCCATAGATTATTCTGAATGAATTCATTTTGCATATTGAATAAAATTTAAATTAAAACTATTTTGAAACCACTATTTAAAATAACTTAACAAAAAGATAATAATCAATGAAATACTCAAAAATGCAATATGGCAGACCTGATATTAATAAAGTCGGATCTGAAATGAATAAACTAATATCTGATTTTAAAAACGCAAAAAGTTTTGTAGAAGCTGATGAAATTATGTATAAAATTAACAGTGTCAGGAATGAATTTGATTCGATGAAGGTCATTGCATTTATAAATTATTCAAATGACACAAATAATCAGGATTTCATTGCAGAGCAGGATTATTTTGACAATAATAGTCCTTTATTTAATGATTTTGTGTTTGAATATTTCAAAGCACTTGTAAGTTCTGCATTCAGAAATGAACTTGAAAGCAAGTACGGAAAACATTTATTTGAAATTGCTGAGATCAATATCAAAAGTTTCAGCAATGATCTGATAGAAGATATGCAGAAGGAGAATCATTTAGGAAGTGAATACATGAAATTAAAGGCATCTGCAAAAATTAATTTTGAAGGGAAAGAACTGAATCTGCAGGAACTTGAACCATATACGGAGTCCACAGACAGAGAGATCCGTATAAAAGCATATAGAGCTTACTGGAAATTTTTTAGTGATAACAGTAATGAGTTCGATGAAATATATGACAAGCTTGTTTATCTGAGAAATGATATGTCACAAAAAATGAATTATAAGAATTATAAAGAACTGGGGTATGCGAGAATGAAAAGGATGGATTATAATGAAGAGATGGTTGCGGATTTCAGAAAAAATATAAAAAAATATATTGTGCCTCTTGCCGTGAAGTTAAGAGATAAACAGGCAAAGAGGATAGGAGAGGATAAATTAATGTTTTATGATATTTACATTCAGTTCAAATCCGGAAATGCAACTCCCAAAGGAAGTCCCGAATGGATCATGGATAAGGGTAAATTAATGTATGATGAACTTTCACCGGAGACAAAAGAATTTTATGATTTTATGACAGAGAATGATCTTATGAATGTATTCAGCAGAAAGGGAAAAGCTGATATGGGATATTGTGAATACATTGCAAAATACAAGAGCCCGTATATTTTTTCGAATATGAACGGGACGGAGGATGACATAACTGTTTTGACACACGAAGCCGGACATGCTTTTCAGGCTTATGCAAGCAAACATTTTCATTTTAAGGAATATAGTGAGCCGACAATGGAAACTGCGGAAATTCATTCAATGAGTATGGAATATCTTACATATCCATGGATGAATTTATTTTTTGAAAAAGATACTGATAAATTTAAATTTTCACATTTGAATTCAAGAGTCAATTTTCTTCCATACGGAGTTTTAGTGGATGAATTTCAGCACTGGGTTTATGAAAATCCATCGGTATCTCCGGCTGAGAGAAAAGCAAGATGGCGTGAACTTGAAAAAGATTATATGCCGCATCTGAATTATGATGAGCTTGAATTTCTTGAAACTGGGGGAAGGTGGCAAAAGCAGGGGCATATATACGAATCACCGTTTTATTACATTGATTACTGTCTTGCTCAGATCTGTGCTTTTCAGTTCTGGAGCCGTGCAATTCATAATGGAAACGGTGGTTTTGACAAAGCCCTGAAGGATTATCTTGAATTATGCAGTAAAGGCGGAAGCAAGCCTTTTTTAGAGCTTGTAAAAGAAGCCGGATTGGAATCTCCATTTGAAGAAAATGTTATAAAAAAACTTTCAAAGGAGATTGAAGATTATATTGACAGCATAAATGATTCTTTGTTCTGAAATCGAATTCATCATTAAAAAAATCAAAAAATATTTATACAAATATCTATAAGGTAATTCATTCAGCCAATGACGCGAAAACAATTAAGAAACATAATAATATTAACTACAATTTTATACTGTTTTGCATTTATACTCGGCATATACATTTATTTTTCTGATGTAACTGAAAAGAAATCCAATTATGCAATATTCAAAGATTTGATTCCTTTTATGATTGCAATACCGATAGCATTTTTGGGGTATTGTTTTCAAAGGCGGGCAAATTATTTACTTGCGCTGAGACCTCTTTGGACAAATCTGATCATATCTGTAAATACAGCAATCGAGTTTACTCATCAGAATCCTTCGACTCAGAAGGAATATGGAAATACATTAATGCTGCTCAGCGCATCGATAGATGAAGTCCGTGGAGTATACAGTAATTTAAATATAAAGCAGGACGGAACAGGCTACTATCCTTTTGAATCATTAAAATCCATACATAAAATTATTTCTGATCTGGGGTATGGAAATACTGACAAAGAAAAACAGGGTGAAGCACGGAAACATATTTATCATAACTGGAAAAATCTGAGGCAGACCTTTTTACTAGAATTCGACCGTCCGGAGCCGACAGTATTTGACAGTCCTTATATTCCGGGTAAAAAGAAGGTGTTTGTTAAAAGATCAGAAGAAGAGTCCTGAAATAAAAATTATAAAAAAATTGTAATACTTCTCACCAGCTCTAATACTTCATTGCTTCCTTGGTATAATACTTTATAGTAAAGTCATTTGTCCTATGTCAAAACATCCATTTCTTCATTGAATAACAGCTAAATTGTTTTCAAAACTGTTCCAATCTCTTTTCCAAATTATTATTTTCAGGAACCTCAAAATAATTTTGTTCTGACGAAGTTTTTGTCTAGCCGGACCAATTTTTTATTAATGGTTTCTCCTGGTATATATGATTAGATAGAATTCGAGAAATTACTTACTTCGTTTGAGTGAAACAGAAGCATTACTTTCTTTCCAAATTCGCCGAAAGTCTTTAGAAAAAAATAAAATAATAAAAGGAATAACCATGCAACCGATCATCCAAAATAATGTCATCTGCATAAAACTACTTTCCGGTGCGGATATGACAAGCCCTATTGTTCTTATTGTTGTGTGAACTATTGCAGGGCTCCAAACAGTATTATCTGCTATTTCGAATAAATATGAGAGCGGAAGTGAGATCGTTACAGCCAGTATTGTGGAGAACAGTGCAACCGCCCAATCCATATAAGTGAACATCACCAGATGAACTGCTGCGAACAACATCATTGAAGTCAATGCGGCTTTTTTGAAATTCATCTTATCGCGTAAATGTCTGAATAAAAATCCTCTGAAAAACATTTCTTCTGCCAATCCTCCAGTTAAACATAATCCAGTTAAATTTAATATCCAGTTTTTATCAGGATAAATCTTAAATCCCGGCAGGAAATAAAATGCAGGATATAACAGAAGTAAAAATATTGAAATTAAAATTCCCGGATATATTTTCCTTAATGAAGTTTTGTGAAATCCGAGATTTATAATTACTTGTGAATATGAAACGTTAGAATACCATTTATCAAACTGCAGAAGTGATATAAAAACCACGATAAATGTTATTAAAGCATTTAAAATGTATGGAAGATCTTTGGCAACTATTCCAATACCATGAAATATGAGAAAGATTATTATAAACGACAAATATAGTTTTAACTGTGATTGATCAGACATCCTGTTTAATTTAGCGAATAAAGATTAAGAAATATTTATTTTTTTTATGATTTATTTAAAAATTAAATTTTGCATTCAATTTTGAAATACATTTAGAAAGTTACATTCATGACGGTTTCAATATACTGTTTATTATCAAGAGGTTTTTGTAATTTAGAAAAAATATGAAAATAGCTATATCCGGCGCACACAGAGTTGGAAAAACTACATTAGTTAAACAATTACAGGAAACTCTTCCTGAGTATATCTGTAAAATTGAATCTTATTACGAACTTGAAGAAGAGGGAATTGTCTTTTCTGAAGAACCTGTGCTTGAAGATTACATGATTTTACTTGAGCATTCAATTAAACAAATAATTGAAAGTGAGGACAATGTTATTTTCGACAGATGTCCCGTTGATATTCTCGCTTATATTCAGGCAACAGATAAGAGAGGAAATGTTAATATTCAATCACTGTACGACAGAGTACAGGATGCAATGTATGAAATTGATATGCTTGTATTTGTTCCAATTGAGAAACCGGATTTAATCGGTTGTCCTGAATCTGAATTGCCGCGACTGAGAAGTAAAGTTAATGAGATATTAAATGAAAGTATCCGGGAATTTAATTCAAACGTGATAAAAGTTGCCGGAACACCAAATGCCCGGAGAGATCAGGTAATTAAAATGATTCTCCGGATTTAAATTTTCCCGGTTGATCTAAGTGAACGAAAAGTTATAATTTATATTACAGCGGGCTAAATTATGTTTCACGGACGATATTGAAAATTAGTAACTATTACTTCCTGAACAGCATTATTACTCGGACCCGGATGCTTATTACCTTGTCCATAATTTCCCATCCATAAATTCATATGAAAGAGCTGGCATGCATCATCCGGAATAAACTGATTTTGCGAAGCGCCGGTTGTAAATGTATTGCTTGCCTGAGCAGGTAAATTATCGAGATTATATTTTCCGTCATACTGAGAAAAAGTAACAGGAGTTTTTGCATTGGTCCATTTCATAACCAGTGTAATCTCTTTAACACCTGACTTGATTGTATAGCGATGAAGATTAGCCGGATCCTTTGTCCAGTCCTGTATTGCAAATTGTGAGTTACCGGTGCAGAGTCTCTGATCACTAACATTACTGCAGGGAGGAGTTCCCCAGCGAGAAACTTCTGCCAGATCAAGTTCACGATATTGATTTTGCGGAGGACCGCTTTTATCATTTTGGAAAGTAAAAAGACCGAATGCAACATTTTTGTCAAGCTGATCCCATGAACCTGAGCTCATCACTTTTGCTGAAACGAGATATGTGCCATAACCTGTTTTTGCAAGAGTTTTTTTGTCACTTTCATAAACTGCTACTACTTCTGAAGCCATCCATTCAGAACCTCCTCCGAGATCATCTTTTTTAACAAACAGATGAAGTCCTTCACCGTCTACGGAAACATTTCTTGGACTCCAGGACTGTCCCTGATTCCAGTACCAGTTGGGAGATCCCGTGTACTGATAATTTGTCCACCACCAGTATCCGGCAAATTGGATCAGACAATCATCTGTACCGCAATATTTCCTGTTAACATTTACATCAAGCTTTAAATTCGGAGGAATACAGCTTCCGCGGCTCATCAGATTATCAAGTTCAGGATCATCAGAGGGATCTCCGTCAAATCTTTCAGAAGGAGCATAAATTGTTGTAGCCGGGCTGGCAAGCCCCGAATCACCACCCGACCCGCCGCAGGAAATTAAAAAAACTGATAAAAGTAATATTGTAAAATTTTTCATTTTGGATATTTTAGTTTAGTTAAATTACAATTTATTGAGTATAGAAAGTGAAAACATTAACATGATTAAATACAATTTGCTCCGGTTAAATCTAATTAAAGGTGAATTTTTGTGATTCCAAAATGTGTAATAAATTCAATAATTTCAATTGACTTTATAAAAATTGAAGAGTATCAGACCACTTTTATTGACACTTTTTATTTTAAATAATTTGTATCTTTGCCATATTAAAATAATTATAAATTCCTTAATGTATAAATGAAAAAAATATTTAATATATTTTTATTTAGTTTTTATACATGTATTCCTCTAAGTAATTTGTATTCTCAATGGATTTTAACAGGTAATCTTAACGGAGGATATGTTAATTCAATTTTAACTTCAGGAAACGAAATGTATGCTGCCACTTCTTCTCAGGGAGTTTTCAGATCAGATGACAGCGGTACAACATGGACACAGATAAATTCCGGACTTGGAAATTTTTTATTTGTCCAGTCCCTTGCAGTTAAAGATAGTTACATTTTTGCCGGAACATCATCCGGCGGTGTTTTTTATACAAGCAATAATGGATTAAACTGGATCCAGTCAAACTCAGGACTGGGACAGCTTAATATCAAAGCTTTGATCAGTGACAGCAATAATATTTATGCCGGTTTGATCTTTGCCGGTATTTTCCGTTCTGTTAACAACGGATCGAGCTGGTCAAGATACGGGTTAGGTGAAGGAGATTTGTTAAATTCCATTTCTTATGATTATTCAAATTTCTTTGTTGGACTTAACGGAGGAATTTACCGTTCATCAAATAACGGAGTGAACTGGATTTCTGCATATAACGGGATAACAAATACAGATGTACGCTGCATTGTTCAGAACGGTGCAAAAACTTACTGCGGTACATTTGGCGGAGGAGTATTTGTTTCGGAGAATAACGGAGTATTTTGGATTCCTCTCAGTAATGGTTTAACGGATCAGAAGATTCTGACTTTAAGAGCGTCAGGAAATAATTTATTAGCCGGTACAAACAGCCGGGGAGTATTCCTTTTAAATAGTAACACAGAATTATGGATCCCGGTAAATGAAGGACTAACTGACACAGTTGTTTCATCAATAGGAATTAAGGATAATTTTGTTTATATCGGTTCGGCAACAGGTAAAATCTGGAAGCGCTCACTTTCTGAAATTATAACAGATGTAAAAGCAGAAAACTCTGTTGCACCGGAGAAATTTCATTTATTTCAGAATTACCCAAATCCATTTAATCCGCAAACTAAAATTTCATTTTACATTCCTGAAAAGACATTTGTAACTTTGAAAATATTTGATAATCTCGGAAGAGAGATCTCAGAACTATATTCCGGAGAATTATCTTCCGGAACATATACAAAATACTGGAATGCTGAAAATTACCCATCGGGAATTTATTATTACCGTCTTCAGTCTGAATTTTATTCAGAAACTAAAAAGCTTGTTTTGAGTAAATAGGTTTCTCTAATTCCCTAAAATTTTTTTAATCTGAAAAAGTAAATGCTAACTTTAAAAAAAGTTTATTGGTTTGAGCAAAAGTGAAATAAAAATTAAGACTCCCGATCAGAGATTAAGAGTATTTGTCAGCTCCACTTTGAGAGAACTTTCCGATGAAAGGAAAGCAGTCAGGACGGCAATCGAAAACATTCATCTCATTCCTGTAATGTTTGAGCTCGGCGCGAGACCTCATCCGCCTAAAGATCTTTATCAGGCTTACCTTAACCAAAGTCACATCTTCATCGGTATTTACTGGCAGAGTTACGGCTGGATAGCGGAGAATGAAAAAATCTCGGGGCTTGAAGATGAACTGCGACTTTCTGAAAATTTTCCCAGACTTATTTATGTAAAAGAACCTGCTCCTGAGAGAGAGGAAAAACTTGATCAGATGCTGGATTTCATCCGTTCGCAGGGGAATGTTTCATATAAATCTTTTTCAACACTGGAAGAGTTGTCAGGATTTATAGCAGATGATCTGGCAATTCTCATCAGCGAAAGGTTTTACT
>DAIPYE010000115.1:0-10597 GCA_036782915.1 Bacteroidota bacterium
CAGCATTGCCTTTTACCAGTCCTGTTTCCGGAACCATATCAGAGCCCATTAATACAAGTTCGTTTTTTTTCAAGGTAGAATGTAAAATGCAGTCTCTCATTTTCTCAGGCATTTTTTCTGACATTGGTGACTCATTGATTCTTTGTATTGTCAATTCTCCTCCCAAACAATTTTTGTAAAATGTCATTGCTTCATTACAATTACCGCTGAATGTCAGATAAGTATTTATCTGCGCCAATTTTAATTATTTAATTTTAATTTTCATTTTTCCTTTAAGAATATTTTGTTTCATTCTTGCTTTTACAATCTTCCGTACCAGAGAATCGGGGAGTGGATTATCAATCGTAAATTGTATCGTGCCTTTTGATGTTTTGTAGTCTTTCAGTTCATCCTTCATACTTTCCACAATGCCGCCGGGGAAAAAACTGCAATGATTTTTGAACGCAGCAAAGTATACAAGCATTCCGTGATATCTGTACGCAGGAATATGATAACTTATTAATTCTTCTGCTTCAGGAGCTGCGGATCTTATTGTCTTCCGCAGCTTTTCAAGTACAGCTCTTATCGGTTCAGGCTGTAATAATAGGTAAGTGTCTATATCTTTTATATTTTTTGTATTTAAAACTTTTTTCATTTATTAAAAAATTTGAAATTCAATTTAACTCTCTGTATATTTTTTAAAGTTATCTAAAATAGCCTGCCATCCGTCTCTTTGCATTTCAACGGGATTTGAGCTCTCGGCTTCGAATGCTTCTCTGATTCTGTATTTATCGCCTTCTTTTATAAATTCAATTTTTACTTTTCTGTCATCTCCTAAAATATATTCTATGCATTCATTCTTTTTTACTTCAGTGTACACTCCTTCGAAATCAAATCCCATACTTCCGTCTTTAGCTGCCATATGTGAATTAAATTTACCTCCAACTTTTAAATCATTCTCCGCTCTCGTTGTATGCCAGTCATCAGAAGCATTATTCCAATTTACAATATGCTCCGGTCCTGTCCAGTTATCCCAGATTTTTTCAATCGGAGCTTTAATTAATGCTTCTATAACTATAATTTTTTTTGGAGGAGATGAAGCATCTTTGTTCAGCATTTCTTCCGGCATTTTACTTTCATCCATAAATAATATTTCCCACTGATGTCCGTCAGGATCAGCAAAACTGTGCTGATACATCCATCCGTGGTCAGCTGCATCCATATAAACTGAACCTCCGGATTTAACAGCAGTTGTAACCATCTCAATCACTTTATCCCTGCTTTCCGCGTCCAATGCAATTAAAACTTCAGTCGTCTTAGTTGCATCTGATATTTCTTTTTTAGTAAAATCTTTAAAACGTTTTTCCGTTAAAAGCATTGCAAATATATTCTCACTTATGATCATACAGGTTGCAGTTTCATCTGTAAAAACAGGATTAAATGTGAATCCCAGTTTTGTAAAAAAATCAATTGATCTTTTTAGATCTTTCACGGGAAGATTTACAAATATTTTGGTAGCCATTTTAAAATTATTTTTAGTTTATAAGTATTCTGAATTATACAAAAATAAGAAGAATAAATTGAATTCATAGCGTGTGTAAACGTCATTCAAAGGGGTTGAATGCGACATCAAAACTTTTTATTTTTGTCATATGAAAAATATATCTATATTAGTACTTGAGTCAGCAGTTATAGAAGCTATTGCAGATCCGCAATACTTGTTCAAAGCAGTAAATCAGTTTTTAGTTGTATCCGGAAAACCTGCTTTGTTTAAAGTTCAGTTGGTTGGTCTTTCAAAGGAAATAAAACAGGAGAATAGTTCATTTACTGTTCATACAGATAAGCTTTTGAAGGATGTAAAAAAAACTGATCTGATTTTCATTCCAGCTTTAAGCGGTGATATGAAAAAAGCTTTGGAAATAAACGCTTCTTTTATTCCCTGGATAATTGAACATTATAAAAAAGGATGTGAAGTTGCATCTCTCTGTGTTGGTGCGTTTCTGCTTGCAGGTACAGGATTGCTTAACGGAAAAAAGTGTTCTACTCACTGGGGATATTATAATGAATTCAGGGAAATGTTTCCTGAAGTCGAACTTGTTGATGGAAGTATAATTACCGAGGAAGACAGAATATACTCCAGCGGTGGCGCTAACTCTTACTGGAATCTGCTTTTGTATTTAGTTGAAAAATATACTGACCGTGATACTGCAATTCTCGCTTCAAAATATTTTGCAATTGATATTGACAGGGAAAGTCAGTCAGCTTTTATGCTTTTCCGGGGACAGAAGAATCATAATGATCCGGAAATTGTAAAAGCTCAGGAATTCATCGAAGAAAATTTTCAGTGTAAAATTACTGTGGATGAACTTGCAGATAAATCAGCAATTGGAAGAAGGAGTTTTGAAAGAAGATTCAGGAAAGCAACGAATAATTCTGCTACGGAATATATTCAGCGTGTAAAAATTGAAGCCGCAAAAAGAAGTTTTGAATCCAGCAGGAAGAATATAAACGAAGTAATGTTTGATGTCGGCTATACTGATACAAAAGCATTTCGTACTGTCTTCAAAAAAATTACAGGACTCACTCCAATTGAATACAGGAATAAGTATAATAAACAACTGCCTTTAAATCGTGTTTGATTAATTCTTATCAGAAGTCACTATACAATACGATGTGATTTCATGCAGTTTTTGATCTTTGAAAATATAAATATCACATGAAGAAATTTCCGTTACTTTATTTTCATTGTGGATGAATCTTGCTGTGCCGTTAACTGCAATAATATCTTTGTCGATTATAATATTAATTTGTCTGAATTCTGTCTTAACTGTTTTAAAATATTCTGCTGTTTTATCACAATACCCTCTAACATTCTCTTTCCCGTGAAGTATTTTATCTCCAATTATAATCCATTTTACATCGTCAGCTAAATAAGGATAAGTAATACTGAAATTTCCAAATGAAAAAGCTTCAGCAATTTCTGAATTAGTTGGTTTCATAATAGATAGATTAGATTGTGAAATTAAAACAGTAAAAAAATGTCTATATTTTATATTTTACAAATTTATTATACAAACTCAATTCATAGCTCATATCATCACAAATGAGATTTCCCTTAGAAACAACTTCATCCGGATTAATATCGGCTGTTATGACACATTCTTCTTTCGCAGCTGTCTCAATTACATTTCCTCCGAAATCTATTATCTGACTTTCACCTCTGAAATCTGATTGTTCATTTTCTGTCATTTCACTTCCTGTTCTGTTTGACAATATGGTATAAACTTTATTTTCCAGAGATCTTACTTTCAAAACATCAGGTGTCCATGGTCCGCCGAAATTTGAAGGGCAGCAAATTATCTGCGCTCCCTGTAATGCAAGTATTCTGCATGACTCCGGAAACCAGCTGTCAAAACAAATTACTATTCCGATTTTAATTTTTCCGTATTTATCATTTGAAATTTCAAATATTTCAAATTTATCACCGCGGCTGAAAATTTTTTCATTTGTTGTAAGATTTACTTTTCTGTGTTTTCCGATTAGTCCTTCCGGACCAATGAGTAATGCAGAGTTGTACACATTATCTCCATTTTTTTCAGCAGTTCCGGCTACAATATAAAGATCTCTGCTTTTAGCAATTAAACCTAATTCATAAATTATTCTTTGCAGAATTTCCTCATTTGAAAATTCATATAATTCCTCCTTACTTTTAAAATAGTATCCGGAAAAGCATAACTCCGGTAAAACAATAAGATCAGCATTTGTATTAAAGAGCATTTCCTTAACTTTATTCAAATTAGCATCAACATCTTTGTATCTGACATTGAATTGGCAAAATCCGGTTTTCAAATTTATGAATTTAAATTTATTAAAAGAAAATATTTCTGATAGTTAAATTTAATATTACACTAAAGTTCAAACTTTCCTTATCTTTTCATATGAAACTTTTATTCCTTTTATAAGAGATGAACTGAATCCCTGATGTTCCATTTCATTGAGACCGACAATGGTGCAGCCCTGAGGAGTTGTTACTCTGTCAATTAATTGTTCAGGGTGGATTTTTTCTTCAAGTAACATTTGTGCAGCTCCTTTAACTGTTTGAGAAGCGATTGCCAGCGCAGTTTTTGAGTCGAATCCTATTTCAATACCAGCCTGCATGGCTGCACGAATATAACGTAAAGCATAAGCTGTTCCGCATGCACCCAAAATTGTTGCACCATCCATTAGTTTATCTTCTATAACTAATGCTGTTCCAAGAAGATTAAACAGATCCAGTACTTTTTGTCCTGCTCTTCTGTTTTTATCAGAAAATGAAATACATGTAGCCGAAGCTCCGAACTGGGCAGCAATGCTTGGCATAATTCTTACAATTGAATTTGTACCGTTTACCTTTTGCTCAAGTGTTTCAATATCTACACCGCTTACTGCTGATACTATTATTTTATTACTGATACTTGGCAATATTTCGCTTAAAACGGTATCGACCTGATATGGTTTAATGGTCAGAATAATTATATCTGCTTTTTCAATTTCAAATTTATTGTCCGACGAAACACGAATATTTTTATTTTCAATACTCTGAATCTGTTTAATGTTTCGTCTGGTAATTGTTATTTTTGTCTTTTGTGCGAATCTTGACAAACCCATTGCTAAAGCGACACCTAAATTTCCTCCTCCTATAATATGTATGTTTGTTTTCTCTGATTTCATAATATTTATGTAATTTAATTTTTTTATTGAAATTTATGAATTATCTAATTTCATGAATATATGTAAAATTTTAAAATGATCTGATTTTAAGAATTATTGTTAATTTTATCAGGCAGTGTTTTTATATTGTTTTCAGTTTCAGGTTCAAAGTCATCCGGTAACATTCCCACAGGTATTTCCTTACTCGATTTTAAACCAAGATCTTTAAGTTTCAATGCCTGTCCGACTAAGTTTCCGCTGCCGCTTTTTAATTGTCCGATCGCTGTATTGTATGACTTTTGTGAATTGTATATCTGTTTTCCGACATCTTCAAGTGTTGAAACAAATGCTGTAAATTTCTCAAAAAGAAGTTCACCTCTTTTTACAATCTCAATGGCATTCTTGCTTTGCAATTCTCTTTTCCACAGATCAGCCATTAATTTTATACAGGCAATTAAATTAGTCGGACTGATAAGTAAAATGCGTTTTGAATATGCATAAGACCAGAGATCCTGATCGCTCTGAATTGAAATTAAATATGCCGGTTCTATGGGAACAAACATCATTGTAAAATCCAGAGATGTTTCCAGGTTATCATATTTTTTCCCGTGAAGATCGTCTATATGTTTATACAGGGAGTTCAGATGATCTGTCAGATGAATTGCCTGCTCTTCTGAAGTTTCCGCCGATGAAAATCGTTCATAAGAAACAAGTGATACTTTTGAATCAATTATTATTACTCTGTTATCAGGAAGTTTTACCAGAACATCCGGCCGTAAATTTTTTCCGTCTTCGCTTTTTATTGTCTCCTGTAAAAAATACTCTCTGTCTTTTACCAGCCCTGATCTCTGAAGTATGCTCTCGAGTATCATCTCTCCCCAGTTACCCTGTTTCTTTGTCTGACCTTTTAATGCAGATGCAAGATTGTTTGCTTCACTGCTTATTTTATTGGTTTGCTCAATTAAGTCTTTAACTTTTTCTTCCAGTGAAAATCTCTGTTTTGATTCTTTATCATATGTCTCTTCCACTTTCTTTTTGAAATTGTCGATATTTTCACCAAGAGGTTTCAGCAAAGTTTCTATGTTTATCTTATTTGCTTCAGTGAACCTTCCGGATTTTTCTTCCAGTATCTGATTGGCAATTTTCTCAAACTGCAGATGAGATGACTTTTGAATCTCAATTATTTCTTCTTTAATTGTAGCAAGTTTTTCATTCAGAGCAGAATTATTTGCAGACAATGTACTGTTCTCTGTACTGATCTTGGTAATCCTTTCACCTGATAAACCTAACTCACTTTTTAGTTTTGAATTTTCTTCTTTATGTGAATTCAGATTATCTGTAAGTGAATTAATTAGAATTTTATCTTCAGCGTTTTTTTGTTTTAATGAATTAATTTCACTTTGCAGATTATTAATATTTTTTGAATATTCTATGGACAATGCAGTCAGCTCAGAAATTTTTACTTCACTATTTTCTGCATTTGTTAATAATGAAGAATATTTTGATTGCAATTGTGCTCTTTCTGATTCCGATGAATCAAATTTTAATTCAAGCTTTGAATGATCCTGCTGAAGTGATAAAAATCTGTCTTCTGCGATCTTCAATTGTGTGTTAGTTTCGTTGAATCTTTCGGATAAATTATCATGAATTTCCTTTGAAACGCTCCTTACTTTGTATTGCAGGTAAAATATTACATATGAAATAATAATTCCTGTTATGACTCCGGCTAAAATATAGTAAATATCCATCCCTTTGTTTTTTATTCTCTTTTTTTTTATATAGTGCAATTTAAATTTAAAGTGTAAAGAAATGAGTTCAGTAGATCCCGGATAAAAAATAAATTCAGATCGCTATTATCTGTAAATTAATTTTATATTTTACAGGATTTTTTTGAACGGATCAAATTACTGATTTCACAAAAACTTTACTATGTAAATAAAATCAAAACAACAGTAATGTTCTGTGCTCTCAAAAATTTAATATAATTCTTTAAAATGCTATCTGTTTTGAGAATTTATTTGAAATATTTTTTCGATCATTTACAGAATTCCTGACAAATTATTTTTAACAGGCAAGGTTTTGAACCTAATCTTGTATTATTAATAAATTTAATTACACTTAATTAATAAGTAAATTAATTAAAAAAGAAATCTAATAGAAATATATAACTGTCTTTAGAATTAGATAAATAAATTGAATGAAAAATATTCAATTAATAATCGATCTTAATAATGAAAATCAAAGAGCCGGAATTATCGCAGAATAAAAAAATTCAAAGAAATAGTTTTTACAAATTTATTCCCGAACTTGCAGCACTTTCAGTTTTACTGATTTCCGGTTTTGTCTATATCTATAGTATAGACAGCTTTCTTGATATTCTTGATTACGATGATTCAACTTATCTTCAATGGGGAGTTTCTTTTCCCTCAGGTTTTCCGGTTCCTGAATGGTCTCCGGTTTATGTGCTATGGTTTTATTTTCTAAGTTTTTTCCGGCCGGATACCATTCAACTATATTATTTAAATTATATTCTGGTGACGGTTTTGCCCCCTCTTTTTATTTACGTATTCCTCAGGGTCAGCAAAATTGATTTAACAATTTCATTTACTTTCTCGCTTTTGTTTCTGCTCAGTTTTGCTAACTTTCCCACTTCACCAAAAGTCAGTTTCTTTGCACTTATGATTTTGTTACTTGGTCTTATAGTATCTGCAATAGTAAAAGATGTTAAATTGAAAACATTGGTTTTAACTTTCACTGTCCTCATTAACTCGTTTATTCGTCCGGAGTTTTTCATAAGCTTCCTTCTTTTAAGTTTAATTCTTTTATATTTGTATCTGAAAGAATTTTATAAGAGTAAAAATTTTAAATTATTTATCCCTCTGATCACTGTTGCTGTAACGTGTTTTGTATTCATTCATTTTCTCGGAGTACCTGTAGGAAGCGGTGACAGAAGTTTTATTGCTTTCGGACAGCATTATTCCTGCAATTGGGTAAAATGGCATAACGATTCTAGAGAACCTTATGCAAATTTCAGAATAATTATGAATGAGGATTTTGGAAATTCCGCCAGCTTGGAGGAGGTTGTTTTTAAAAACCCTGCTGCCGTTGCAAAACACATGCTTGAAAATTTGTTAAATATTCCAAATGAGATCAGGTATATGTTCCTCAGCTTTTATCCTTCATCCTATCCGGTTAAAGAATTAACTGCTTCAGCTTTATTTATTCTTTTGTATTTCTTTATATCTGTTTACAGGAATAAATACAAACTTGATCTCAGAACTGTTATTAAAAATGTATTGGAAAATTTTAAAAGTTTAAAATTCTTTTATCTTCTGATTTTCATTTCATTGCTGCCGTTTATTTTTTCCGGCATTTTTATTTTCCCGCGAAGGCATTATTTGATATTTCCCGGATTGATAGTTCTGCTGATGCTAATCATATTATTCTTCCGTAATGTTTTAATATTCAGAAAAAGGTTTTTTACAGGCATGATATATGTATGCATTTTATCCTTACTCTTAGTTCGACCACTGAAATCTCTTCTTGAATTGCCGACTCCGGAGAATCTGACTGCTATAAAATATCTGAGGAATATGGATATAACGGAACCTGTTTACATTCTGGATGACTTGGGAATTTATAGTATTTATGAAAGTAAGAATTATTCAAGAGTTGGTGAATATATAAAAGATGATTTATTCAATACTTACCGTACCAAGTGGTCGATTAATCTTATTGTTTTATCCGACAGACTTTTAAAAGACACAAGATTTTCCGAAGACCCTGAATGGATTTACTTTATCAATAATGTTGAAGAATTTGGATTTGTAAAAATTGATGTTCCCGGAGCTGATAAAATTAAACTTCTTATAAAAAAGGAAATTTTAAATAATCAGAAATTATAATTTGAAATTCAGCAGATCATTTTCATAACCCCAAATCTGCCCGTGTTTCGGATTTCCGCTCTTTGATAGTTTATCTATGTAAAATACTTTGTTCTTATTGATCTTTAAAATATTCCTTACAGAATTTTTTAGTTCTTCATATTCTTTTAAAAGTCCTTTCGGATGGTCACCCCAGGCAACAATAACATTTTTGTGTTTGGATGTAAAGTTTTTTATTGTTTTCATATTATCACTGTCAATAATTTTTAATTTGGATTTCGCCAGCTGCTCTGAGTATGTTTCATAAAACGGAATTAAATTCAGTATTATAATTTCCCCGGTATTTTTAAACTGCCTGAACTTCCCTCTGTTTTTGTAAATAAAGCTTGTTACGTTATAAACTGTTTTGTCTGAAATATCCTTTGTGGCACGGCTGGGATTTTTTAAAATTACTAAAATAGTATCATTAAGACTCTTGTCTATGGTGATGGAAAGCCATAATCTTTTATTTTCAGATTCAATACGAAGCTCTTTTGTTTCGGTCACAAATTCCGGATGTCTGTAAACTGGTTTTCGCATTTGAGATTAATTAAATTCGGGTAGCAGTTAATTGAAATTTTGATGAAAGGTAAAATTGATTGAAATGAAAAAGTTTATTTCTTTTTCTGCCTTATCTGGAAAACATTACCTTCAGGATCTTCGCCGTCACACAGTTGATAATCATAATTTTCGAATGTTCTTATTTCTCTCATCTTCACATCGTTCTTAAGAAATTCCTCACGTATTTTAAAAATATCCATATCTGTATCAAATACAATTTTGGTGTTACTTTCATGATTGATTTCTTCATCTTCAGATACCTGATATTCCACACCGGCTTTATGTAGTCCGATAGAACAGTTCCCTGATTTTAATAAAACCCATTCTGATTTCGTTTCTTCTATTACTTCGAGTTTCAAAAATGTTGTGTAAAATTGTTTTAATTTCTCAGTATCCTGTACAAAAAGTATTATGCTGTTTAATGAAAATTTCATATCAGTATTAATTTTACAATTATTTGAAAAGATCTATTCCGGATTTAACCGGATAGCAGGCAATTCTGTCTGAGACATTTTGTTTGTTAATTCAGGTCTCACACTTTTTAAATCCTTTAGGAAACCACTAATGCTTTCTCCGTAAGCTCTTTCAGTATATGCATAAACAAGTAAAGCATTTTTACCGCTGCCTGTTGCAGTTAACTTATATCTGTATATATTAAATTCTGCAATTGTTTGTTCGCCGTTCTTATTTTCTCCAAGAGTAAAATCTATCATGACTTCACTGCCGTCCGGACTTTTATATACATCATAGAAACAAATCGGATCGGTCTCAGCTCTTTTTTTTAGTTCATTTATTTTCCTATTAACACCATCTTCCGCAGTTATATCCACATCAAACAAATGAATAGTCAGCATTTGTTTAAAGCTTTCCACATTTTCTCCTTCCGGCAGATATTCCTGAATGTAATAAGTATCCCTTGGTTTGTCCGACCAGACAAGATTGTAATTTATCCCGTCGAAATTCAGCGGACCTTGTACACCTATTCTGTCAATCGGATCATTCCCCTTATATGAAAATGACATTAACAGAATTGGAAGAAAAAAGAAATATTTTAACATAAGTTTTTTTGATTATATTTATTTAAACTAGAAATTTTAAATGATTAGTTTTTATGGTTACGATTGATAATCCTTAAAAATATTATTTGATTAATTTTAGTGTCAAATTATATTTTTGACTGAATTTATTCAATGTTAAATTGTAAAGTTTAAGATATAACATGCAAGGCTGTCCAAAACGTTTTCAAAAGGTATAGTTTAGTTTTGATTTCTTATTATTTTTGAATAAAATATATTGTGATAAAAACAACCCGCCTATGAAAAAATGGCGTTTAGAATTTTAGTTAGAAAGCGTTGAAAAAATATTTCATTATTAAAAGATGAAACTTGAATTTAATGAATGTCATTAAAATTTTTTAGCTTTCAAACTAATATTTAGACATTTTT
>DAIPYE010000116.1:0-2169 GCA_036782915.1 Bacteroidota bacterium
ATGTGAAATACAGCATTACAAAAATTATAAAAAATACTATCGGAATAATAATCTCCAGTCTTTTTTTAGCGCGGATCTGATTTTCCCATTGTCCGCTCCATGAGTAAAAATATCCTTTGGGCAATGAAGAAGTAAATTCACCATCAAGTATTTCTTTTGCCTCATTCACAAAACTTCCCATATCTCTGTCCCTTACATTCAGAAAAACGACAGATCTAAGCAGCGCATTTTCCGAAGAAATCATAGGAGGTCCTGAATTTATTTTTATATCAACTAGCTCTCCCAAAGGAATCTGCGCCTTTTTTCCTGAACCCTGATTAATGCCTGGTGAAGGTTCACTTCCTTCTTCAGATTGATTCATGGAGCTTACTTTACCGTTTTGTAATGTTACCCATATCTTTTTCATAGCTTCAACATCAATTCTGTAATCTTTCATATATCTTACTCTGATCGGAAATCTTCTTCTTCCTTCTACAGTTTTTGAAATATTCTCTCCGCCTATTGCAATTTCAATTACATCCTGAATATCAGAAACATTCAATCCGTATCTCGAAATTGCATCTCTGTTAATATCTATGTCAATATATGAACCACCTTGAGTTCTTTCAGCATAAACATCAGCAGCTCCGGGAATATTCTTAACTATATTTTCCGCTTTAATTGCGAGTCTCTCAAGTGTGTCAAGATTTTCTCCGAAAATCTTTATTCCAAGATCTGTTCTTACGCCGGTTGAAAGCATATTTATTCTGTTAATTATCGGCTGGGTCCAGCCGTTGCTTACACCAGGGATCTGAAGTTTCTCATTCAGCTCATTTATGATCTCAGCCTTTGTAACTCCTTTTCTCCATTCGGATTTGTCTTTGAGAATAATAATGGACTCTATCATACTAACAGGAGCCGGATCAGTGGGAGTCTCGGCTCTTCCTGCTTTTCCAAGTACATGCAAAACTTCCGGAACACTTTTTATGATTGCGTCCTGTGTCTGAACAATTCGTTTGGCTTCTGTAATAGAAACATTCGGAAGCATTGTAGGCATAAACAAAATACTGCCTTCATCAAGCGGAGGCATAAACTCACTGCCGGTTCGCAAAATCAATGGAATGGTGATCAAAAGTGCAAAAACATTTATAGCAAGAGTTGTCTTTCTGTATTTTAAAGCTAATCTTAACAGAGGATCATACAATCTGCTGAAAAATTTTGTAACAGGATTCTGACCTTCTTTATAAAACTTTCCTCTCATAAATAATGTCATAAGCATCGGAACAAGAGTTATTGTGATCAATGCCGATCCGGCAATTGCAAATGTTTTTGTGAATGCCAGCGGATGAAACAGTTTCCCCTCCTGACCTTCAAGCATAAACACAGGCAGAAAGGAAATTACAATAATGGCTTCGGAAAAAAATATTGCCCTGCCGACTTGTTTGGCTGATCTTGCTGAAATTTCCTTGTAATCTATTGCCAATCCTTTCTCCTGAGCTATTGCAATATTCCTGTAAGCATTCTCTACCATTACGATTGATGCATCCACAAGAATTCCGATTGAGATGATGAGACCTCCCAGACTCATTATGTTAGAAGTAATTCCAAACTGTCTCATCAGTATAAATGAAATCAGCAATGCCACAGGAATTTCTATTAATATTCTGATCGCGCTTCTGAAATGAAAAAGAAAAATTAAAACTATCAGACTTACTATAATGGATTCTTCAATAATTGCATCTCTTAATGTCTTTATTGCCCTTGAAATCCTTTACTCTGTCAATAATTGTTTGGGCATTTTCATTATATCTCATAACAATAATTCCTCCCACTACTTCTCCTTCTCCGTTAAAATCCATCATTCCTCTTCTGATATCTCCGCCGATCTGAATGGACGCAACATCTTTTATCTTCACGGGAATGCCGCTTTGTCCTGTCATCAATGTAATTTCTTCTATGTCCGAAACGTCTTTAATGTATCCTTTTCCTCTTACAAAATATTCTATATCCGAGGATTCTATATTTCTGCCTCCGACATCTTTATTGCTGTTCTGAACAGCCATGACAATATCGCTGATATTTATTCCATAAGCTGATATTCGGTTTGGATCAACATCTATCTGATATTGTTTTACAAATCCGCCTATGGAAGCAACTTCAGCAACACCTTCAACAGACTGAAGTCCCAGT
>DAIPYE010000116.1:2179-7118 GCA_036782915.1 Bacteroidota bacterium
TCCTGTAATGCTCTTAATTCACCAAGATCATATTTATGGCTTTTCAAATGATACCAGAATATATGACCGACTCCGGTACCGTCAGGACCGATTACCGGTTTGACACCTTCTGGTAATGTTGTAGATACCTGAGAAAGCTTTTCAAGTACTCTGCTTCTTGCCCAGTATATGTCTGCATTGTCTTCGAAGATGGCATAGATAAAACTCATTCCGAACATTGACTGACTTCTTACTGCTTTGACTTTCGGCATTCCCTGAAGCGAAGTTGTAAGAGGATAAGTAATCTGATCTTCTATTATCTGCGGACTTCTTCCCATCCATTCTGTCCAGATGATCACCTGATTTTCTGAAAGATCGGGAATAGCATCTACAGGTGTGTTTATCATTGAATAGATCCCGTATCCGATAACACCAAGATAAATAATGAGTATTATAAATCTGTTGTTTACGGAGAAGTCTATAATTTTTTCTATCATGATGCTATTTTAATTGATTCAATAACATATACATTTTCAACATCATTTGTTGTTTGTTTCGTTAATGTTCACAATAAACGTATTCAATAAAATAAATTTTTCCACGAAACAAAATTTCTTTTATTGATTTTTTTATATCTTAATTTTACACTTTTTAAAACATAAAAATCAACATCACGCCGGACATAACTACCATCAACAGATCTTCAATAACCGTAATTGTTGACATCGGAAGGTTAAATACAGTCCCAAGACAAGCACACTGAATCTTTCTTTTTTGCATAATGCTTTGGATCACTCCGACAGAGCTGATTCCCATTACAATAACAGTTGCTGCATTTGTAAACATGGGAAATGCTTTCAAAATGAAAAGTATTCCGAGAGTTAATTCTATGAACGGATATACATAACCATAACCGAGCCATTTTTTTGCGATCACATCATACGAGCTGTATGAGTAAGCAAAGCTCTGAAGGTCAAGCATTTTGAAAAATGAAAACACAAGAAAAAATCCGCCCATGAAATTATTCATGACTTCCATTAAGCTTAACTTTCCAGTATTTATCTGAAGAATTATAACTCCAAGTAAGATATAGAGGAAAACAATTATCAGTGGTTTGTATGTAATAAGTGTTGATGTTTTATCTGAATTTTCGGGAATTGATTTTTCCTGAATGACTTCTTTCATTTCCTCGAGTTTGTAATTTCCGGCTTTTTGTAATGCAGTATTCATTTCTTCCTGGTTAATATGATGATGCATCACAATCTCAGCCTGCGGGGGATCGAGTGTCACATTTACTTTTTCGATTCCGTCCAATGCTGAAAGAGCTTTTTGAACTTTTGAAACGCAATTGTTACAGGTTATTCCTGTAACTTTATATGTATGTGTCATTTTAAAAATATTTGTTTAAAATTTATAGAAACCCAGTTTATTTTTGAAAAAAATTTTAATGTCCTGATTTTTCTTTCTGATCTTTAGGTAATTTACAGCAATCATCAAGATTGTTATAAGCTTCAGGATCAGCTTTGGTATTATTTGCATCATACCCTGCAGCATTAATAGTTGATTCAATTTTTGACAAATCTAATTTTGATTTATCATAATCTATATGTGCTGCTTTTTCTTTCACAACTACATTTATGCTTTCTATTCCATCGAGTTTATTAACTGCCTTTTCAATATTCTTTTTGCACGTTCCGCACTGCATTGAAGGCAGGTTTATCATGACATGCTCATTATTCAAATTATTGGTTTTAGTTTCAGTATTTGCAACAGTACTTTTATTATCTTTTAATTTATCTGTTTCAGTTGAAGCATCCTTCTTATTACATCCGTAAATCAAAACTGAAAACAGTATGATAAGAATAATAAAATTACCGGTTGTTTTGAAATTTATGTGATTCATTTTTTTCTCCGTTTTGTCTGCAGAGCAGAATTTAATTTAATAATATTATTTATGTTTTATGTTATAGGTTTTTTTTATTTCTTCATATCTTTCATTATATCCTGATCTTTATTAAACTCCGGCTCTTCATTTTTATTCATATTCATTCCTTCCATATTTTGTAAACCGGTTCCATGCCGAATCTGACTTTCACTGTCAATAAGAAATCCTGCGCTGGTTACAATTTCATCCCCCTCCGAAAGCCCTGAAGTGATTAAATAATTACCGTCCATTTCTCCTTCGATTGTGACAACCTTCGGAGAAAAAACATTTTGGCTTTTTTTAATATATACCATATCCATTTTGCCTGTTCTTAAGACTGCATTTCTTGGAATGACTATATTCCATCTGTAGTTTGCAGAGCCAATTTCAATTTTTACATACATATCCGGTTTTAATTTATAATTTCTGTTTAATACATCGAGGCGAACTTCAAGTGTTCTTGTTTCCTGATTTAACATAGGACTGATAAAATTTATCTTTGCATTAAATGTTTCACCCGGATAAGAAACTGTTGTGATTTTTGCAGTCTGGTTAAGTTTTATATTGTTTATTTCAGATTCAGGGACATTCGCAATTACCCAAAGTGTTGACATATCCACAATATCATATACGTCTTCTCCTGCTATAGCCCAGTGTCCTTCATGATCTATTTTCTTGGTTATCACCCCGCTGTATTTTGAATAAACAGTTATGTGATCTCTTGCTTCTTTTGTTTGTTCAAGCTCTTCTATTTGAGAGGGAGTTACCTCCCAGAGTCTCAGTCTGGTTTTTGTCGATGCAATTAAAGCTTCAGCCTGTTCCTTTACCAAATCATAACTGCTTTCTTTAACATTTTCGTAATTCTGAAGAGCCAAAATATATTCCTTTTCAGTGGAATATATTTCCGGAGAATAAATTTCAAAAGCCGGATCACCTTTATTTACCATCTGTCCTTCAAAATTAACATACATTTTAATGATCTTTCCGGAAACCGGAGTAGAAATGTGTCTCATATTGTTTTCGCCTGTCTTTATATATCCGTTAAAGCTGAGATTTTTTTTATACTCTTTAATTTTTACTGTCTCTGTGTGAATATTTGCTAAGATCTGTTGCGCTGGAGAAATTGTTATTTCCCCGATCTCTTTCTTTACTCCAGAAGAAGAGTCATCAATTTCAGAATTTTCAATGCTTGTCTTTAAAACAAGATCCATGTTACAAATAGGACATACTCCCGGATGGTCACTGCGTATTTGCTGGTGCATCGGACAAACGTAAAGTTCATTGCTTTTTAGAATCTCTTTGCTGTCATTCTGAAAAAAAATTTTATAAATTACGAATGATATAACAGAGACTGTTAAAACTGTTGTTATAACTATGATTATTCTATTCATTTTAATTGATTGTTAAAATTTGTTTGCCGGTCAGCTTCTCAAGACTGCTTATCAGAATTAAATAACCTGTTTCCTCCTTTACCAGCATCTCATTATTCTCTCTTAAAACTCTGTATGTGTCAAGCAGGTCACTGAACTGAACTGCAGCTGTCTCATAGGAAATCAATGACGATTTAAATGTCTGCTCTGTCTGAGGAATAAGTATTCTGCTTAAATAAGTTATTTTTTCCTGAGCGGAATTAATTTTCTGTACAGTGTTCTTTATTTCATTTTTCAGATTAACTTCAAGTGATTTTATTTCAGAATTTATTTTCTTTCTCATCAGATCTTTTTCAGTGATTTCAGCTTTTATCCTTTTGGCATTCCATGGCATAAATGGCATTTCAACTGAAACTGAAAAAAGAAGAAAACTTTCCTGAATCTCCGTCATGTATTTATAACCCGGCATCAGTTCTATATCAGGTTTTCTTTCAAGTTTAGCAATATTTAATTCTGCATTATTTTCCTCATTCTGTTGATCAAGAAACTGAAATTCAGTATTTCCGATTTTCGCATCCGTAAATAATCTTGAAGAATCCAGTTCAGGCGGCTGAAGCTGAAACAGCAAATCCACATTCTTAGTGGCAAAGTCATAAGAAAGAGATTTTCCCGATAATAATGCAAGATTATTTATTAAAATCAATCTGTCATTTTTTAAAGTGATCTCTTCCAGCAGAAGTTTTTGATATTCATTATTGCTTTTTAAAATTTCATACTGACTTCCTTTGCCGGCAGAATACCGGATCTCAATGGACTTTGTAATTCCCTCAAGAATTTGTCTGTATTCAATATTGAATGACATTAACCTTTCATTCAGAGAAAGCAGATAATAATTCTCTTTTATGGATTTTATCAGATCAATTTCAAGTTCCTTCCTGTCAATGTCGGGTTTCTTAGACATCTCAACTGCCAGATTTTCCTGTGCGTCTAATTTTCCAAAGAGTTTTAACGGCTGAGAATAAGTAAAAATATACTCGCCGGGGTTCATAAAATTCACAGGCAGATTATCCACCATAACCTGCGCCATTGGAGCTGACTGCTGATTTACTGTATTAACTGCAGCAGACAGGATCTTCTTCTCGTATTCAATTGGTTCCAGTTTTGAATTATTGATAATTGCTGAATTAATAAGATCTTTTAATCCGGGGTTGTTATAAATGCTTCCGGAATCCTGCTGAGAGAGTAAAGTGTTTACGAGTAAAAAAATATTTAATAGAATGTATTTCATTTTAAAATCGTGTTTTAATTAATAGAAGAACAGCAAAGCTAAGCTCTGCAGTTAACTAAAAGATGCTTTAAATGAAAATATTAAATAAGTAAGGCGGAAAATAAAATGGGTATGTCAGTGATTGGTTTATTGAAGTTTGTGTAAAACTTATAGTTTAAATATGTATTTGATAAAATATCCGGTGGAAGAATGTAAGTTATAAGCTGAAATGAATTATCTGTTTCAAATGAAATATTATGTTTTTTAAGTGTGTTTGAATTGTTTATTTCATAAATTTTAATTTTGCAGCAATCAGATTTTTCTGATTTGATCTGCATATCCATTGTATGATATTCATTATCGCATTCGCAATTATTCTGCTTTGTATTCATTTTACAA
>DAIPYE010000116.1:7142-10540 GCA_036782915.1 Bacteroidota bacterium
CATTTGAGTAATTGCAAAATTATAATTGGAATTTATAAGGAAAACAATCAGTATCAGCGAAAAATATTTTGAGAGTATTTTTAACATTTATCAAAATTATGGAAACAGAAATTTATAATCAAAACAAAAGTCTCTGTATAAAGTTTAAAATAAGTTTACAAAAACTAATCAAACTCCAGTATCAATCTGTCAGGAAATACAATCTCATCATACAAAATCTTTCCTTCTTTTCCCGGTGCGCGTCTCAGATTTTTTTGTCTGAGTAATCCAGCGACAAGTTCCGGTACAGTAACTTCGCTGATGTATTTACCAGTGCAAAGATGCGGTCCGTATCCGAAGTGCATAAATTCATTCGTTCTTTCAGGATCAAATTCATTCGGATTTTTTACAACTTCAGGATCGAACATTGCCCCTAATGTGGCAGCATATACTATTTTTCCCTGAGGAATAATCTTTTCATGCTTTGTACCTTTTCCGATAACGGAACCATGTTTGCAAAAACGAACCACTGCCGGATTGTGAGGATTAAATCTCAATGCTTCAAATGAATATTTTTTTACAGTTTCAATGTCATTTGCATCAGCGGCAAGTTTAGCTTTTTGAAATTCAACAGGGCGCTTCAGCAACTGGTCAATGATCTGAGTTACAACCTTGCTTGTATTTTCAACAACTCCCAGAATGCATAAAATATTTCTCCTGACAGCCTCGTCATCAAGCCATGAATTATCTTTCTGCTTTGCAATCAATCTATTAAGAATATTGTCATCAAGAGGTTCAGTTTGAATTTTTCTCTCTGAAATTAATTTTCTTAAATGATCACCGACTTCCTTTGCTGCTTTAATTCCCTGATCATGAATTCGCTTATCATTATTCAGATTTACAAATGCTTCATTGAAACAGTCACGTTGCCAATTCATCATGGTTTTAGGATCTTCAGTCGGAACTCCGAAATAATCTGCAACTAATTTCACACATGCCAATCTTGCATATTCATTTACAACGTTAATTCTTTTCTGCTGCGACTTTGCATTTATCAAATCGTTTGCAATCTTTCTGATATATTCCCTTATGGGTGCAAGATCTTCTCTTTTTATTACCTGAGCAAGCATTTCTCTGTCGCGGGTAGTTTCGGGAGATGCATCCAGTCCCAGAATGAACTCACTTCCCATTGCTTTCATTTTATGACCGTCAATTTCATAAACAGTAAAATCATCTTCCCTCACCAAAACATCAGCAACATCCTTATACTTTGTTACATAAACATTCTTGCCGACAATTGCCACCGGCTGAAAACTTCTCAAAAAACCAAAAATAATACGCAGTACCGGTGTACTTGTGTACCATCCCCTGAATTTCTGTGATAATGTCATATTAGTATTATTTAAAGTTAAGTTAATGAAAGCTGGGTTTCTTCTGATAAAGTTATTTAAATATTAAATCAAATAAAATTTAATTCGGTTAACAAATTGCGCTTCTCCCAAATCCATACAAAACATTTTGAAAAGCTAAATAACTAACTCCATGAAATTTGTATAACACTTGAATAGAACAATTTACAGAGTTTTGTAAAAAAAATAATCAATTTTAAAAAAAACAATTGTCAAAACAATTTAATGATTTATGAATTTTAAGACTGAATATGATCACAGAGAGCAGTCTTTTAATTTTTTTATAAAAGTTTGGGTATTTTAAATAAAATTATTTAGTGAATATTTATGCGAAACAGTATTATTTTACAACCAATCATTAAAAAACAGGGTATTTTATTATAATCTATTCTTTGAATAAGAAATTGATTTTCTATATTTTAAGATAGTTGACTGAGGACAGAAAATAAATTCTGAATGGAAACTTATTAAGTATTTTTATGTTGCAGCATCTCATACAACTTTTTTAAATTAAACAAATCTATTCTGAAAGGGAATAAGAAAATGAAAAAAATGTTTTTACTTTTACCGATAATTATTTTCAGCTTTATGATACTTACCGGTCAAAAATCGCAGGACAATGACGTAAACAGATTAAAATGGAACATTGATCCAAGAATGACAAGAAACTATCCGATAGGAGAATATGCGCAATTACCATTTGACAATAATGTAAATACAAAATTTTCAGATTCACCAAGAACTATAACAAGCGAAGGGGATTCTTATACTATATCTCCCAATTTTATGGTTCATCCAAGTTTCAATGCTCAAAGTGAAACACCTATAACAAGACATCCTACCAATGCAAATATAATGTATGCTTCTGCAAATACATTCGGAGGAGGAACTTCCTATACAGTCGGCACTTATGTTACAACTAACGGCGGAGTAAACTGGTTTGGAAGTGATACAATGAGCAGCGGGACATTTAATTATGGCGATCCCGCTCCCGTGATTGACAAAAATGGAAGATTTATAATTTCTTATATTTCATTAACCGGCGCAATGGGAGTAAGTTATTCTACAAATAACGGAATTAATTTTTCTCCAACATATCAAATTCCGGGATCATCTCCTCAATCCGATAAAAACTTTTCTGCTTCAGATGATGTACCTACCAGTCCTTATTACGGCAGAATTTATACTGTATATACAGAATTTCAGGGAACATTCTATCAGAGAATAGTCGGTTCTTACTCAACAGACGGAGGAGCAACATGGTCAAATGTTGCACCGGTAAGTCCGGATTATTCGGGTCAGCATTTTCATCAGGGAGCTGATATAAAAGTTGCTCCTAACGGAGATGTGGTTGTAGTATGGGCTAACAATTTGAGTTCTAATCCGGCTACAGAAGACTCGCTCGGTTTTGCAAGATCAACTGACGGTGGAGTAAGCTGGGCAATAGCAAAAAATAATGCAGATAATATGAATGGTATCAGAACTGATAATCTGCAGCCATTCGGAATCAGAACAGCAGGTTTCCCGAGATTAGATATTGACAAGACCACAGGACAGAAAAGAGGCTGGATATATGCAGTTACAGCCGAAAAATTTGTAGCTCCTGCAACTGATCAGGCTGATATAATTTTACACAGATCTACTGACGGCGGACTTAGCTGGACTTCTTCCAGAGTTAATCAGGATCCACCCGGAAACGGAAAACTACAGTATATGCCTGCAGTTAATGTAGATGAACAAGGTGGAGTGAATGTAATTTATTATGATACAAGAAATTCAAGCTTAAATGATTCAGCTCAAATATATGTCTCAAGATCACTTGATGGCGGAAATTCATGGGTAGATATTTTAGTCTCCGATCACAAATTCAGACCAAAATCTATTGGCGGTCTAGCCTTCGGTTATCAGGGAGATTATATCGGAATCACATCCGGAAACGGAAAATTATGGCCATACTGGTGTGAAGATATATCCGGCTTATATCAAGCATGGACAGCTTCGATCAGCATA
>DAIPYE010000117.1:0-8152 GCA_036782915.1 Bacteroidota bacterium
TGTCGGCAATGATCCTACTGGTAAGCGACTCAAATCATATTTATCTGAACAATATTAATAATACAGGTCATGATGGAATTAACTGTATTGGATATGGAAATGTCATTGAAAAAAATGTAATTGCAAATTCAATACTGCTTTTGAATGACGGAGGGGCAATAAAAAGCTATGGGCAGAATACTGCGAATTCCGTCTGGAATAATAACTTTGCCGTCAATGCACCCGGAAATCTTGAAGCAACATTGTTAAAATATAATAACATAATTTCTTCAGGGATCTATCTTGATGACTATTGCAATAATATGAAAATTGTCGATAATACTATTGTAAAAGGCGGAATGGCTGGAATTTATCTGAACAATAATATTAAAAATATTATTATAAAGGGAAATGTCTGTTACGATAATCCTGCAGGCATATATTTTCTTCAATATACCGATTTTATGACCGGAAATTTTATTTCAGGAAATACTTTCTTTGGAATAAACAGCAGTCAGATCTCAATTTTGTCGAATTCCGCCAAAGGTATCCATTCTCCCGGAAGATTTGAAAGTAATTATTATGCAAATCCGGAAGTTGAAGATCAGTTTGTTTTCCAAACCGGACAAATTAAAACAGGCGAGAATTTTATGAGGTTTAAAAATCAACTTGGGAATAACTCAGATTTAAATTCAAAAGTTATAACCGGAGGTGAAATAAAATACTCGAAGCTGTTTTCTAATATGACAGATGATACCTCCATAGTATTGTTGAATACCGGCAGATTATATTTCGATATAGAATTAAAAAGTATTTATGGCTCTGTAAAGTTACTTCCGTATACATCTAAAATAATTATTTCTGATAAAAGTATGGAAGATTACGGAACATTAAATATTGCAGGCGGCCCTTTGAAATTCGGGCACGTCAATGAAGATGGTTTCCGGGATTTGAAATGGTATAAAATTTATGGAGAAAATGTAAATGAAAAAATTACAGTAAGTGCGCCTGAAGGTTTTTTGATAAGTTTATCTGATTATTCTGGATTTTCCAGGAGTTTGACATTATATCCGGCTTCAGGAAGTATTGAAAAAATTATATTTGTAAGATTTGAACCTGAAGACGACAAAGGTTATTTTGATTTTATTACAAATTCTTCTGGAAATATAGTTACCAAAGTAAAAGTCTCAGGCAATGCCAGATAGAAATATTATTTATGATTTAGCTTTATTGCCACAGATCTGAGTTCCGGAAGAAACCTTCTTTTTTTACAAAAGTAATATCGATCTGTCCCAAAGCATTATCGAAAGGTCTTCTCAGAAAACCCGGGAAGTCATATACTTCATATCCGCGTTCTGCCATAAATTTAACTACTTCTGAAAATAAAGGTGTGCCTTTTATAAATTCAAAAAATGAAACTTCCAGAATAAAAACTTCTGTCTTTCCGAATAAAATTTCACTTCCTTTTAATACCTCTAATTCAAATCCCTGTACATCTAATTTCACTAATTCCGGAATTTCAATTTCCTTTTTTTCAATCAGTGAATTAATAGTTATGATTTTTACCTCACGCTGAACTTTTGAAGATTTTAGATATGTATTTTCATCCTGCAGGAAATTTGCTCCGGCTAATTCTTTTTCTGTAGTTAAATAAAGTATTCCTTCGGCAGCGCCTGCGCCGTTCAGGAAATATTTAGAAGGCGGATATTCATTGCAGAATTCTTTAAGGTTAATTTCCATTTCTTCAAGAGGTTCTATCAGATATATCGTAGAGCCAGGAAAAAACTCCTTTGCTGTTCTTGCCCATTCGGCAGAATGTGCTCCTACATCTAAAATATATTTACATTTAAAACCTCTTAAGGCAAGGTCATAAAGCTGTAAACCAATGCTGCCAATAGGTTTATCGCGGGATAAATGAGTTTTCCTTACAAATCTTTTAAAGAATCTTTTAAGCTTTTTATATAACCGGACCGGTATTCCTAAAAGCCGGTATAAATATAATTTTAAAGTGGACAATCATTTTAAATTAAATTCAAAATAATAATACATGATAATTTAGATAGTATATGAATTCTTAAACTGTAGTTCATGTATGTTTATTTCTTACATTTAAAATTGTTTCATCCAGTTTTTCGGTGCAATAATCATAAATCATATAATCGAGCTTGTTCTTCCTTTTGAATTCTGAAATGAATTCAGGAGAAAGCTTTGAAAGCTGATCATCTTTTTCTGATCTGTTTGCAAAAGGCAAAGTGAGCTTTTTCTTATTTAAAAGTTCGGCTAAAATATCAAAAGATTCCTGCATTCTTTCTACAATACCTATGAAAAAATATCTGTCAAGAACTTCTTTGTAATTATTCTCGTCACACGGGATCAGCTTAGAAATTAAATTTTCATCATTGCTAATAACTTCTTCCAGCGGATAACCTGTATTCCATTCATCATTCTTTGTATAATAATAAAGAGATGCTCTGAAATTCAATGGATCTCTTATAAAAGTGAAAATTTTATATTCATTTTTCTTTTCTATCAGCTCGGGATACCGCTGATGCAAGAACACTCCGTCAAATTGAAAATGGCTTATAATGCAATTATCCGATGTAAGATTTAAAGTATTAAGTTTGTATTTAATGAAATTATTAACATTCCCTGAAAACTCTACTCTGTCAATTTCAACCTGAAACCAGTTTTCTATAGTTTCCGCTAATGAAGTACCTCCGCATTTAATCAAATGATGAAAAATATATGCAGGTGTCTTTTCGAGATACTGATTAGGTTTAGTCATAGTAATTGTGTTTAAAGCCGGAGTATTTTTTCGCCATAAATAATTATATGAAACAAGTCTTTTATTGGATTTCGGATTTTCATGATTATAGAAATCCAATAAGTCAGGATCATCTATTACTCTGGAATGATTCAATGATTTGGTCAGCGGAGTATATTCTCCGGTCATGGGAGTAACTTCTTTTGTAATATAGAGAAGATATGGATTGGTTATAACATAAGGAGCCATAAGGTTACCGGTAAAATTTAACAAAGCATAACCACTTTTTTTTAACATTTTATTAATATTCCCGAGAATTGTTTTATGTCCTTGATCATCACTTTTAATATCTTCAAATCCTGAATTTGAGTAGATAAAATCAAAGTAATCTGCAGGAATCCCATTTATAGTTTTGACTTCGCTTATATTTGTCAATGGAGAACTGTTACTTGCAATTTCTGAAATATCCTTTAAAAGTAATTCCGGATTTTCTAATCTATAACATTCTCTTTGGAATCTAAAATGATTAATAACATAATCGTCACCTTTTCCAATCTCCAGAATTCTTGCACCTTCCATTATGTTATCCATAATAAACGAAAACACAAGTAAATTTTGATATGTTTGCAAATCGTATTCATCTTTAGTAATTTTTCTGCCATACAAAAGTTCATCATAATGTTTATTTTGAAAAAATTTTATATGGTAATTTTTTGAATGTGCAAATATCTGAAAATCTTCACGGGTTAACGGGTCAATTTTTTGTTCTTCCCAGTTTATTTCGTCATTCATAAATTTCTCATCGTTTTCCCGATATTCATTTCCGAAGTTATCATTTAATTTTGGTTCTATAACTTTCTCAGTATTGGTTTCCGGCATTTAGTTAATTTTAAATTCTGATTTATTTTAATTTTGTATTTCTATAATTTTATTAAATGATCATTCCTGCTGCTACAGTTTCTTTTGTACCTTCATCAATAAGTATTAGGCTGCCTGTATTTCTGTTCCTGCTGTAACTGTCAAAAAACAACGGTTGAGTAGTGCGGAGTCTTACTCTTGCAATATCATTCATTTTCAGGTCTTTATCATCTTCGATTCTGTGCAATGTGTTTATATCTATTTTATAATTTATTTCTTTTATCAGGGCTTTTGCTTCGCGGGTAGTGTGCATTAAAATATATTTTGCAGACGGATTCACCGGTTTATTATTCAGCCAGCATAAGATCACTTCCAAATCCTGTCCGACTTCCGGCTGATTATGAGCCCTTACTAACATATCTCCTCTGCTTATATCAATATCATTTTCCAGTGTTATTGTTACTGACATAGGAGCAAATGCTTCCTCTATAGGTCCTTCATATGTATCAATTGATTTTATTTTTGAAGTAAATCCGGAAGGCAAAACGGTAATGTCATCTCCGGGTTTAAAAACTCCTCCTGCTATTCTGCCGGCATAGCCTCTGTAGTCATGGTTAAGATCAGACTGAGGTCTGATCACATACTGAACCGGGAATCTGCAGTCTATATGATTATTATCGCTGCCTATATGAATATTCTCCAGAAGATAAAGCAGAGTAGAGCCTTCATACCAGTCCATTTTGTCTGATCTTTCAACAACGTTGTCGCCTGCCAGAGCGCTGATTGGAATGAACTGAATATCCTTTACTTCCAGCTTTGATGCAAATGTTTTATAATCACTGACTATCTTTTCATAAACTTCCTGATCATAATTAACAAGGTCCATTTTGTTTACACAAAGAATAATATGATTGATCTTCAAAAGTGATGCAATCAGAGAATGTCTGCAGGTTTGCTCAGCAACTCCGTTTCTTGCGTCAACTAATATCAGTGCTAGGTTGGCAGTAGAAGCTCCGGTTACCATATTTCTTGTGTATTGAATATGTCCCGGTGTGTCTGCAATAATAAATTTTCTTTTAGGTGTGGAAAAATATCTGTAAGCAACGTCTATTGTAATGCTTTGCTCACGTTCTGCCTTTAAACCGTCTGTAAATAATGACAGATCAAGATAATCAAGACCTTTGAATTCGCTTGACTTTTTTACAGCATCAAGCTGGTCTTCGAAAATTGCTTTCGAATCATATAAAAGTCTCCCAATCAAGGTACTCTTTCCGTCATCCACACTTCCGGCAGTAGTAAATCTCAATAACTCGTTTGTATAATAATCTGTCATTGTTATTTTAAATTGTTATTTGTTTAAATTATTAATTCCACATTCTGAAATCCAAAATCCAAATCTAAAACCCAAATTCAAAATCCAAATCTAAATATAAAATCCAAATACAAATCTAATATCCAAAATCAAAGATCTAAAATCAAAAGTATCCTTCACGCTTTCTGTCTTCCATTGCGGAATCAGAACGTTTGTCATCTTCTCTCGTGCCTCTTTCTGTCTGACGGGAAACTGAAATTTCCTTTATAATATCTTCTAATGTATTTGCTTCAGAAAATACTGCCCCTGTACAGGTCATATCTCCGATTGTTCTGAATCGTATCTGAAGTACTTCCGGTGTTTCTGTTTCTCTTAATTTCAAATAACCCGAAAAAGCTAAAATTGTACCGTTCCTTCTTATACATTCTCTTTCATGTGTAAAATACAATCCCGGCAGCTTTATATTTTCCATGTGAATGTAATTCCAGACATCCATTTCTGTCCAGTTACTTATTGGGAATACTCTGAAATGTTCACCGTGATTTTTTTTGCCGTTAAATAAATTCCACAATTCAGGTCTCTGGTTTTTAGGATCCCACTGTCCGAATTCGTCTCTGTGAGAAAAAAATCTTTCTTTAGCGCGCGCTTTTTCCTCGTCTCGTCTTGCGCCGCCCATTGCCGCATCTATTTTATATTCTTCAAGTGTATCCAGTAATGTTACAGTCTGAAGCATATTTCTGCTGGCATTGAACCCTGTTTCTTCTTTAACTTTTCCGCTGTCAATGGTTTCCTGAACATATCCTATGATAAGCTTTACTCCAAGCTCACTTATTAGATCGTCCCTGTAAACAAGAGTATCAGGGAAATTATGTCCTGTGTCTATATGAATAAGGGGAAAAGGGATCTTTGCAGGATGAAATGCTTTCCTTGCAAGATGAGATAAAACTATAGAATCTTTTCCGCCGGAAAATAATAATGCAGGTCTGTCGAATTGTGCAGCAACTTCTCTGATAATGAATATTGATTCTGATTCTAACTCTTTTAAAAAATTTAAATTATAATTTTCCATTTCATGCAATTAGATAATTAATTTTTCTTTTATTAATTCAAATAATTTACCGGCTGATTCTTTTAAAGATAATTTATCAGTTTCTATTGTGATCTCCGGATTTTCCGGTTCTTCATACGGAGAGTCAATCCCTGTAAATTCTTTGATTTTTCCTTCTCTTGCTTTTTTGTATAAGCCTTTTACATCTCTTTCTTCACAAATCTCAACCGGGCATTTTACATAAACTTCTATAAACTCATTTTTATTCAATAACTGTCTTACAGTGATTCGGTCTTCTCTGAATGGAGAGATAAAAGCTGTTAAAACTACAACTCCTGAATCTACCATTAACTTCGATACTTCTCCGATCCTTCTAATATTCTCTTTCCTGTCAGTTTCACTGAAACCAAGATCTTTATTCAATCCGTGTCTTATATTATCACCATCAAGAATATATGTTAAAATCCCCGAGGAAATTAATTTCTGTTCAAGTTCATTTGAAAGTGTGGATTTACCTGATCCTGATAAACCAGTAAACCAAATGACAAACGATCTGTTTCCCAATAATTTATTTCTGTCGCTTTTTGAAGTATTATGTAAATGAGGAATAATATCAGGACTACTCATAAAGAAGAAACGCTCCGAAGTATTTAAGTCTTCGAAACATAATTGTAAAATACTTTTAAATTGTTTGTTTTAATAAAGATAAGTTTTATAAATTTTTATTACAATGATTGTATTTTTCGGAAGCTTTTTCATCATCATATATTCTCGCTGCCTCATAAAATTTGTATTAATTACATATAAAAAAATGGATAAATTTTGATAATTTCCGATCATTTGACATAAATATGTGATAATTTTATTCTTTATGTCCTTCTATACTGGACAAAATCCTCCTTAGATTCAAAATATGAATTGAAGTTAAATTAATTGTTGAACATATTTAATAAAACAACAAGTATCTCAAAGAATGTCAAATCAAATTATCAAACCTGCCAGAAATTGGGTAAAAGAAAAGATTAGTAATATTAACAATGAGCTTGATAGAGAAAATAAGAAGAAAAACACTCAGGATAATTCAAAAGTAATTTATCTACCGTATAAAGATGGTGTTGACTCATTTGTAATACCTAAATCCAGTGAAAAATATGATATTTGTGTTCAGGGACTGCCAATTCCTCCTGAAAAACTATGGCTTGGTTATGGTAAAAATAAAGATGAATATCTTTACGGGACTGAACAGATAGACAAAATGCTGGATATTTTAAAAAAGTCAGGGTTTACAATATCAGGTGGAAATAAAATTCTTGATTTTGGCTGCGGTGCCGGAAGAATGATCAGATGGCTTAAGCCTTATGCAGAAACCTGTGAGATCTGGGGAACAGATATCAGTTCGGACCATATTTTCTGGGCTAAGAAATATCTCAGACCCCCTTTTAATTTTGCCACAACCACTACAATTCCTCATCTTCCATTCAAAGACAGTTATTTTGATCTGATTTATTGCGGCTCGGTTTTTACTCATATTGACGATCTGACAGATTCATGGCTTTTGGAATTAAGAAGGATACTTAATCCTGATGGAAGGCTTTACTTTACAATTCACGATAAAAATTCAATAGAGCTGATAAATTCTATCCCGGAATACAAGAGTTTATGGCTTGCCGAATATATGAACTCCAATATTCCATTTGCAAAGTATTTAGACTCTGATTTTAATATGGCAGTCGGCGGAAGAGGTTATGAAGCTCAGGTTTTTTATGATGTCGATTATTTTTGTGATTCTATAAAAACTATTTTTGAAACTGTTTCTGTTACTCAGGAAGCTTATGGCTTCCAGACAGGCATTCTTTTAAAAGGGAAATGAAATGCCTTCGAACGAAAATCTTTTTATAGTTTTAATCAAATTTAAAATTTAAAAAACAGGGAATTGACAGATATTTATCCTGAAAGATATATTTCACAATCAAATTTCAATGATTTCACATATTCTAAAAAAAAACATTTTAATTATTTCAAAAAAAATAATTTTGACTTAGAACTTTTTAAAACCGAAGTTGATCAGCTTAACTGTGATTTGAAGGTATATCAGGATTTATTTGTATTTACATTTATAAAAGATAATATCAGCAAAGGTGCAAAAATCCTGGAAGTCGGGGGAGGTAAATCGAGAATTCTTGATTATTTT
>DAIPYE010000117.1:8162-10456 GCA_036782915.1 Bacteroidota bacterium
AAAATATTTCAAAAATGATTATGAATGCTGGAATCTGGATAAGTTTGAAGGACTGGGAAACGGACCTTTAAAAAATGATAATGACGGGATAAAAACAGTATATGATCTTGCCGGAAATTTCAATAAAGAACTCGAAAATGAGTATTTTGATTTGGTATTTTCTATTTCGGCTTTGGAGCATACACCTGTAAATGATTTTGAAATTTATAAAAACATTCTGGATGATATGAACAGAGTTTTAAAAAAAGAAGGATTATCTTTGCATGCTATTGATCAGTGCGCTGAAGATATTACCGGCTATGAAGACGCGGAAGACCTTGTAGTCTGGACAAATCCCATAATTGAATACTTCGCTCAAAATCAGGTAACAGTAAATAAATTTATACCCCTTCTGAAAATTATAAAAGATCCAGAACTTTACGGAATGTCTGAAAAATTTTATTCCGGATGCTGGCAGAATGTCACGGGAAAAAGTTACAAAGAATTCGGGATGCCTTTTTCTTATAATCTTTTATGGAGAAAATTATAATTTTCACAATATATACAAGAATGAAGTAATACATAAATAAATTATTCAACATTAATAAAAACATATACATAGAAAATGACCGAAACTACGCAATCAAAATTTATTACACCGGAGAATTTTAATGATTTTACATATTCAAAGAACTGGCATTTTAATTATTTTAAGATCAATAAATTTGATTTAGATCTTTTTAAAAGGGAAATAGATCCTCTTGACAGTGATTTGAAGATTTATCAGGATATTTTTGTATATAAATTCATTAAAGATAATATAAGCAAAGGTTCAAAAATACTTGACATCGGGGGTGGTCATTCCAGGATCTTAAAGCATTTCAAAGATGATTACGAATGCTGGAATCTGGATAAATTCGAAGGAATAGGTAATGGTCCCACAAAAGCTGATGAATCAGAGTTTAAGATCATTTATGATTACATCGGAAATTTTAACAAGGATATTCCGGATGATTACTTTGATCTTGTGTTTTCTATATCCACACTTGAGCATGTACCTCAGGATGATATTCAGAATTTCGAAAATATAATTAAGGATATTAACAGGATTTTGAAACCCGGAGGATATTCAGTTCATTGTCTGGATTGCGTATGGAAATTTAATATAAATATAATCTGGGCAAATCCAATAACGAAATACTTTTTTGATAGGGAAAAGACATTTAACAGTTTTATTGATTTAGAGAAAGCGGTACAGGATCCTGAATTGTTTGGTATGACAGAAGCTCGTTTCACAAAAAGCTGGGCAGTAACTACAGGCAAGACATATCAGCAGTTTGGCAAGCCTTTTTCCTATAATACTTTATGGCAGAAACCTTTAAATTTAATTTAATACAATATGTTTGAATTAGGAACAACTGATCACTGGTGGAAAGCTGCAAAAAAATATCCTATGCTTTCAAACCATTCTTATCTTCTAAAACCACTTGGATCAGCACACATCATAAGTCTGATAGAAGAATATAAACCTAAAAGAATTCTTGAAATCGGTCACGGAGGATTTTCTTTTATATTTAAATTATTTTATGATGAACTTGAAATGTGGGGAGTAGATGACTTTCTTGAAGACAGTAAAGTTGAAGCTGATGCTTTGTCTGATATCAGAAAAAAATTTTCAAAGGTCAATTTTGTTTCAGGATTTATGGGTGATAATATAAAAAACCTCCCTGATAATTATTTTGATCTGGTATATTCAATTTCTGTAATTGAACATGTTCCTGAGGAAAAGCTTAAAAGTTTTTTTGATGGAAGTCTGAGAGTTACAAAACCGGGAGGGATTGTTTCACATTCTTATGATGTCTATTACAGACAAAATACAAAAAAAGTTTTTGATGCTTATGAAAATTCGGGACTTGAATGGCTTAAATCAAAAGATACAATGAATGTATTCTGGGAGGAATGGCTGGGAAATTTTGATAAGAAATTTGTAGAAGATATGTTTGGCAGAATTATATTTGAAAATCCAATGGAAGTTGTTGAAAAATATATGTGGCAAAAAGAGAGAAGTGTAAGACCAAATCCGCTGAACTGGCTGACAGTATTAACTGCAGGTGTAAAGCCGAAATAAATTTTTTAATAATAATAAAAAAAAGCATTCATAATTTACAATGAATGCTTTTAAAATAAAATTATTTAAAGAAAAATTATTTCTTTTTAGATCTAAATCTTTTTGAGATCACCAAACCGCCTAATAGTATTAACGGTAATTCAATTCCAAATAATCCGCAGCTGCTTGGTTTATTTTCCTCAGTTTT
>DAIPYE010000118.1:0-3844 GCA_036782915.1 Bacteroidota bacterium
TGTGTCTTTGTGACTTGGTGGTAAAAGTATTTTGAAAATAAATCAGAAAAAGAATTATAACTTAATTTGCTTTTTTAATCGAACATCCGAAAGCTTTTGTCTGATTGGTTGCAATCGGCTGACCTGCGATGAATTCATTTAAAGCAGTCTGCAGATCGTTTGAAGTAACTTTATCAGCTTCTTTGTTATCATCAATTCTACCGTGATAAACTAATGTCATTGAATTATTATCAATAACGAAAACTTCCGGTGTTCTTGATGCGCCAAGCATATTTGCAACCTGATTGTCATTATCTTTTAAAATCGGAAATGTATATCCTTTTTCTTTAGCATGTGTCATTACCATGTCAGTTGGTTCTGTGTTATTTGAGTTTATTCCCCAGATGACAATTCCGCTTTCAGAAAATTGTTTGTTCAATTCAATAAGACGATCTGTGTATGGCTGAACGAAAGGACATTCAGTTGACATGAAAATGATCACTGTTGCTTTCGCTCCGGAATTACTCAGTGTATAAGTAGCACCGTCGTAATTTGTGATCGTGAAATCTGAAACTTTTTCACCGACATTTATTGCGTCACCTTTGTCATTTTTGTCTAATGAAAAAGCATTTAAAGACAGAGAAAAAATTACTGCAATGGCTAATAATGATTTGAAAATTTTCATTTCTTTGCTCCTTTTTGTTTTTGATTTGTTTTAGAAAATTGTTTTTTGAGTTTAGTGTTGAAAATGAATTAAACTGTATTAAAGTTTCAGAAGAAAATATTTTTGCTTTTGATTTTTATTCGCAGAAAAATATAATATGTTTCCTGAAAATACATTACATATACTTCATTGCACTCAGTCCCAGTAATCTTCTCCATAAAGCAATTTGCCCTATACAGGTTGCTTCACGGTATGTCATAAATGTAATTAATTCATAATAGGTCATGCTCATTTCCGGCATTTCAAAGGTTGAATCAAGTATCTCATCGCTGATATTACAATAAACATTTCTCAGAACAGGACTGATCTTTTCCCAATCTTTTTTATATTCCTCCAAAGAAGGATAAGTAACACCGTCCTGAATTCCCTTATGATCCTTAAAAAGCTCACCTGCGCTTTGACTGATCTCAGTTCCCAGAGTTCCGGCTAATTCAAATCTTTCATGCACGAGACTTCCTGCAATCCAGGAAATGTGATTTGCTTTTGTATCTAAGCGGTTATGTGCATTTTCATCGGAGATTCCGTCAATTGCTTTTGAAAAATAATCTGTATGCATGTCATATAATACAATTAATGAATGCATTCTGCTGCTTGAAGTTTTAATTTCCATAGCTATTGTGATTTTGTTTCAGAATAAAGATAAAATTTGATATCATGTTCCCGGATTTTGCAGAAAATCCATTTCAATTTATAAAAACATAACCTAAATTGCAAACAATTAAATCAAAAAATTTTATAAACTGTTAAGAAACAATTATGCAATTTATTGACTGGTTAATAATAGTACTGTATTTCGCAGTTTCACTTACAATCGGACTGATATATTCAAAAAGAGCGGGCGGCTCTACTGAAAACTTCTTTCTTTCAGGTAGGAAATTGTCATGGTGGCTTGCAGGAATTTCAATGGTTGCAACTACCTTTGCCGCTGATACTCCGCTTGCTGTAACAGAACTTGTCGGACAAAACGGCATTGCGGGCAACTGGCTCTGGTGGAATATGCTTATCGGCGGAATGCTTACTACTTTTTTCTTTGCAAGATTATGGAGACGGGCAAATATTTTAACAGATATAGAATTTATAGAACTCCGTTATTCGGGAAAACCCGCTGCTGCTCTCAGAGGATTCAAAGCCATCTATATGGGAATTTTCATGAATACTATTATTATGGGCTGGGTAAATCTCGCAATGATTAAAATTCTTCTCGGAATGTTCCCTGAATATGTGAATCCGGATAATGCTCTTTATTATGTAGGAGCTTGTATGCTGATAACTGCTTTTTATT
The DNA here is from genome assembly GCA_036782915.1 of Bacteroidota bacterium. GTDB lineage: Bacteria > Bacteroidota > Ignavibacteria > Tepidaquicellales > Tepidaquicellaceae > JAEUSI01. The sequence continues at coordinate 1,986 of DAIPYE010000118.1, forward strand.
CTGCTATTTCAGGATTGTGGGGAGTGGCTGTAACAGATGCTTTTCAATTCATTCTTGCTATGATAGGATGCATTGTTCTGGCAGTTGTAGTTGTAAATCAGCCGCAGATCGGCGGATTAAGCGGATTGCAGGAAAAATTACCTGATTGGGCTATGAGATTTACTCCGGATATATCTTCTGAAGTAACTCCTTCTTCGGTCGGCGGAATTCTTGCAATGACAGTTTCAACTTTTCTTGCTTTTATCGGAATTCAATGGTGGGCTTCATGGTATCCCGGAGCTGATCCCGGCGGCGGCGGTTACATTGCCCAAAGAATGATGGGTGCAAAGGATGAAAAGAATTCACTTTATGCAACTCTCTTTTTTCAGATCGCTCATTATTGTATCAGACCATGGCCGTGGATTATTGTCGGGCTATGTGCTTTAGTACTTTACCCGGATCTTTCGCATGCTGACAAAGGTCTCGGATTTGTAAAAGCCATGAATGATTTTTTACCTGCCGGACTAAAAGGACTTCTGCTCGCGGCTTTTCTCGGAGCCTATATGTCTACCATTGCAACTCATCTGAACTGGGGAACATCTTACTTTATCAATGATTTTTACAGAAGATTTTTAAATAAAGATAAATCTGAAAAACACTATGTTACAGTTTCAAAGTTAATGACAATTGTCTTTATGTTTCTTTCTGTGATTGTTACAACTCAAATGACAACGATCTCAGGTGTCTGGAGTTTTGTAATAGAATGCGGAGCTGGGCTTGGACTTGTGCTGATCTTAAGATGGTTTTGGTGGAGAGTCAATGCTATCAGTGAAATAGTTGCGACTATCACTCCTTTTATTGTTTATGCTGTCATAAATCTCGGAGAATTTGATGTCAAATTTCCAAATACTCTATATATAATTGTTCCGATCACAACTCTCACCTGGCTGATCGCAACTTTTTTAACAAAACCAACAGAAGAAAGCAAACTCGAATCTTTTTACAGACAGGTTCATCCCGGAGGTATCGGCTGGAAAAAAATGGCTGCAAAACTCACAGATGTAGTTTCCGATACAGGTTATTATTTATTGTTTATAGACTGGATAGCGGGAATAGTGCTTGTTTACTCATTCCTGTTTGGATTTGGAAAGATCATATTCGGAAATTATACTTCAGGTTTATTATTTTTACTAATCGGAATTGCAGCCGGATTGCTGATCAGAAGAAACTTCAATAAAACGGGTTGGGGGACAATTAACTAAGATAGAATTTTTTCCCTACAAATTATTGATTCAAAAATAAAATTCCAGCCGGGAACGTTAAATTAACTATTCAGAATAGCTTTATCATAATCACTGGTGTCCAAAATAATTTATTGATATATAAAACAACCCGCCTGCGAAAAAATGGCGTAAAGAATTTTAGTTTGAAAGCGTTAAAAAAAATTTTACCTTTAAAAAATTGAAACTTGAATCTAATGTCAGTCATTAAAATTTTTTAGCTTTCAAACTAAAATTTAGCCAATTTTTTCGCCAGCGGGTGATTTTTCTTTTGCCAAGCTTTTCTTTTCATCACTGAAAAGAAAAGCGGGTTAACACAGTGTGAGAACTAAATTAAATGTATATCGTTTTGGACGGATATGAATTATTATTTCTAATAATTACAAATTTTTTCCTGTTTGTGACTTTAAAAAAACAATCATTTATATTAAATTGAAATAAACAGAAATACTATTTTTATCTAATTTATTTAAGATTCTTCCAATTCTTACTTCATTATAATCCCAAATTATAAATTCCGGAAAACTCTTTAATTGTAGATTCACCAAAAAATTCAAATTCAAATAAAATAACTTAAGTAAAACCGTTTTAAAAATAAGA
>DAIPYE010000118.1:3854-10237 GCA_036782915.1 Bacteroidota bacterium
TAATTGCACGAATTAACACGAATTTAAGTGAATAATTATCAAATTAACACTTATTGAAATTCGTGAGAATTTGTGTAATTTGTGGCAAATAATTATTTTTAACTGTCAACTTAATTAAAACTAAATAAACTAAAACCAATATGCTTAAACCGGGCGATAAAGCTCCTGACTTCACCTTGCAAAATGATAAAGGTGAAAATGTCACATTGAAAGATCTGAAAGGTAAAAAAGTAATTTTATATTTTTATCCGAAAGACGATACATCGGGCTGCACAAAGGAAGCATGCAGCTTCAGGGATAATATTAAAATTATAGAAAAGAAAAATGCAGTTGTCATAGGCGTTAGTAAGGACAGCGTTAAATCCCACGATAAATTCAAAAAGAAATACAATCTGCCGTTTACATTATTATCTGATGAAAATCTTGAAATGCTGAAAAACTATGATGTCTGGAAAGAAAAAAGCATGTACGGAAAAAAGTATATGGGAATTGAACGAACTACCTTTATAATTGATGAGAAAGGAAAGATCCGGGAAATTTTCAATAAAGTAAAGGTTGACGGACACACGGAAGAAATTTTAAGCAAATTATAACTTTATTCAATTAGCAATTAACAGTTAACAATTAGCAATTAACAATTAACAAATATTATTCATTAATTAAATAAACATATAAATAATCAACCAATGTCAAACAATATCGAAATAAAATTAGTCGAATCCGAATCAGAAAAGAAGAAGTTCATAGAATTTCCGTATGAATTTTATAAGGATTACAAAAACTGGGTTGAGCCGCTTAGGTTTGATGTGCAAAATAATCTTAATGTAAAGAAGAATCCTTTTTATCAGCATTCTAAACTTAAGCTTTGGCTTGCAAAGAAAGATGGAAAAATAGTGGGAAGAATTGCCGGAATAATTAATTCTGAACATAATGATTTTTACAAAGATAAAACCGGATTCTTCGGATTCTTCGAATGTATAAATGATAAAAGTGTTTCGAAAATGTTGTTTGATAAAGCTATGGAGTTTGCAAAGGAAAACGGAATGGATACTCTTCGCGGACCGGTGAATCCTTCGATGAATGATGAATGCGGACTTTTGATAGACGGTTTCGATAAACCGCCGGTAATGCTTATGCCTTATAATCCGGAATATTATATTTCGCTTTATGAGGATTATGGATTGGCAAAGGCAAAAGATCTTCTTGCATTCTGGATAAGTAAGGATGTTGGCAAGGATGAAAAAATGATGAGCAAACTTGACAGGATAAGTGAAATGATCATTAAAAAAGAAAATCTTGTGATCAGAAATGTAAATATGAAAGATTTTGCAAATGAAGTTCAGAAGGTCCGTGAAGTTTATAATAATGCATGGGAAGAGAACTGGGGATTTGTTCCGATGACTGTGGATGAATTTAAATTCATTGCGGCTAATCTTAAACTTGCTGTCGATCCTGCTTATGTGGAGTTTGCGGAAGTGAATGGAGTTCCGGTGGCATTTTCACTTGCTTTGCCGGATGTTAATCAGGCAATAAAAGGAATTAACGGGAAGCTGTTTCCGTTCGGGGTTTTTAAATTTCTGAAGAACAAGAAAAAGATAGATCAGCTTCGTGTGATCATCATGGGAGTTAAAAAAGAATATCAGAAGAAGGGGATCGACGCAATTTTTTACAGAAATATTATTAAAGCTGCAAACAGAAAAGGCATAAAAGGTGCTGAGATTTCATGGATACTTGAAGATAATTTTGCAATGAAACAAACTGCAGAGAAGCTTGGAGCGAAAGTTTATAAGACTTACAGGATGTATGATAAGACGATCTGAATTCTATAAGACATTTTAGGTTTGTGTCCAAAAAGAAATTTAACCACATAGAAGTATAGATTCCATAAAATATTTTCTATGTCCTGTGTGGTTAAAAATTATACTTTTTGGATATTCAACAGGTGATTAAAGGACAAATGTGAAATAGTAAATAATTGCATTATTCTTTTAAAATGAAAAAAATTACAACTTCATCCCAAAAAACTCAAAAAGTTTAGAGTCAAAATCTTCTATATCTTTTACATCTGTGATTTTTTTCTCATTTCTTTCCGTTAAAATTAACTTCTGATTTGTAAGCGTAATCCGACCGTTTTCATTTGCTATCGTGCATAGCTGCTTTTTTGTGAAAGGGGAGTCGGGTGAGGTCTGATGATAATTATTCATATATTCGAAATCAGACCAGTTTCGTTCTTTTAATGTAAATATAAATTCATCTGTAAAGTTAACTTTGTCATTATTATTATTATTTTTAATAGTTTTAGACATTTTCAGATAATCCGGATAAATATCAGATTCAGTTTTTGATATTTTGTAGTATCCATTAAGATTTTTCTGAGATTTGTTTAAATTTATTGAAACCGGTTCTATAAAACTGTCACCGAATCCTACATCTGCCAACCAGAGTTCGTCCAGCTCTACAATGATCGCTAAATGATCGAATTCTGCTCCGTATTCGCCATTCCCGCTATGAACTCTCGCAGAGATCATTTTAACTTTGTACCCGAATTCTTTCAAAAGATGAAAAAACAGTCCATTTAGCTCATAACAATATCCCCCGCGGGAATTGTTGATCACTTTCCTCTCAACTTTTTCCAGGTTAAGAACAATTTTCTCATTATTATGGATATCAAGATTCTCAAAAGGAATGGAATACATATGTTTTTGATGAATTTTCTTCAAATTATCTAAATTCGGGTTAGTTTTGCCCCGATAATTGAGTTTTTCAAGATATTTATCGACATTCATAATTTACATTTTAATGAATAATAGTTGATTTTTAGTATTTTTGTTCAGATTTTGAATAAAATATAAGATTAAATTTATGATTTTTAATAATTTATTCAAAAAAATTCTTAAAAGTTCGAAACTTTAAAGAAAGATTTTCCATTCAATATATAAAATCATAAGTCAGGATAACATTCCAAAATGGTTTGTATCTCAAAATCAAAACCGGTATATTAAACCTCACATTTTACCATAGATTTAAAAAATTAGAATAACAGAAGTTTCTTAGTAATATATTGTTCTTTAAAATTCATGTTTTAAAACTCAACTAAGATTAAGTTTGATTTTTCGCGCCGCTCCTATCGGTGCAACAAGTGTAACACAAATATATTCAAAAACAAAATAGGAGAAATACAATTGAGTTATTCCAAAATTAAAGCGATTTTTATACTCGCGTTAGTTTTAACAAACTTAATCAGTTGGAAGCAAGCTGATTTATTTGCAAAAAACAGAGATGTAAACCCTGAATTTGTTCAGGAAGGTATGGCTTCATGGTATGGCCCAGGATTTCAAGGCAGGAAGACCGCTAATGGAGAGCGATTTAACACCCATGAAATGACGGCAGCACATAAAACCTTACCTTTCAATACATTACTCAAAGTGACAAATTTAGACAATGGCGTCTCAACCGTTGTGAGAATCAACGACAGAGGACCTTTTGTGAAAGGCAGAATAATCGACCTTTCAAACGCCGCAAAGAACGAAATTCAAATGGGGGGTTTAGCTCAGGTCAGGATCGAGATCTATAATCCTGAAGAAGAGGAAACCGAGGAAGTAGCAGAAGATAATGTCTCAGCTATTAACCTGTTTGAAGAATCATTTCCACCAGCATCTAAAATATTTGTTGAATGGATAAACGATTCGGCGAATTCAGAGGAAATCTCAGATGAGCAACTAAGTCAGTTATTTAACACATCGAAAATTAAAATTAAAGTTTTAACACCCGATGTTGCAGATGCTAATTCCGTGATATATCAGGAAATTGCTGAAAGTAAGGCGAATAATTATTTTGATGTAACCAGCAAGATCAATTTCATTACAGGTTATTCATTAGAAATTGCCTCTTTCAGTGAAAAAGCAAAGGCTTCCGAATTGATTAATAAATTAGAGTCAGAAAAATTCAAAAATATATTTCTTGAAGAGATCGTAAACAACACAAGTACAAATCATAAAGTACTGGTGGGAAATTACAAAACAATTCAGGAATCGAAAGATGATATAGTTAAATTGTTAGAAATGGACAGTAATGTTAAGTTTAAGATTGTTAAAATAGGCTCATAAAATTATAAAAGCCGGTTTCAGAAAATGAGACCGGCTTTTTACATTTAAAATCACAGTTATCTGTAATTTGTAAACTGAAACGCAAACTCCAGTTCCATTCCCCTCAATAAATTCATCACTGCCTGCAGATCGTCCTTGTCTTTTCCGGAAACTCTAACCTGTTCATCCTGAATTGTAGCCTGAACCTTTATCTTACTGTCTTTTATAAGCTTTACGACTTTCTTTGCATCTTCTTTCTCAATACCTTGCTGAAGCTTAATTTCCTGCCTGACTGAACCGTGACTTGCCGGTTCGACTGCTCCGTATTTCAAAGCTTTGATAGAAATTCCTCTTTTGATCATTTTATTCTGAAGAATATCTATAACTGCTTTTAGTTTGTAATCATCATCGGAAGCAACATTAAGCGCATTTTCTTTCTTGTTAAATGTGATCTCGCTTTTACTGCCTTTGAAATCATAACGCTGCATAATTTCCTTCATTGCCTGATTGATCGCATTATCGACCTCCTGATTATCTACTTCTGAAACTATGTCGAATGAAAATTGATTTGCCATTGTTAAGTTCTTTTAATTTATGAAAGTTAATTTAATTAGTTGATTCAATTTATTGCTTGTTTTAATAAATAAACCATTGACCATTCACCATTGACCATTCACCATTGACCATTCACCATTCACTATTGACTACCGACAATTCGCAATAAACTTCAGAGCTTTAATTCCCGGCAGAAAAAAATAAGAACCGCCGGTTAATTGAGTGAACTGAGGTAAATTTTTATACTTTCTTCTTACGGGAAATGCCGGACATGTAAATTCATTGTTAATATTTTCACCTGAATTTATTCTTGAGCCGATTAAAGGATCTCCGTCTCTGTACATTCCCAGAAAATTTGCAGACTGAACCCAGGCATTCTGAACAAACTCAAACTGTCGGGCTATATGTCCGACCAGGCAAATAAAATGAAGTCCGCGTTTTTCTCCGTCATCTTCACTTTTCATAATATCTTCCGGATTCATGGAATTACAGATCGGTTTGCCAAAAGCTCTTCCTCTTCTCAGGATCTGATGTTTTCTGATCATCTCTATCGAGTCATGTTTATTGTGATCCACAGAAAATTTGTCACGGGGATTTGTTCGTCTGATATGCGAACCAAACGGACAAAGCATACCGTCAGGATCTTTATCTCTGTAACCGAAATTATTGTCCGCTATAATATTTTTCTCATAGCCGGAAAGCAAATTTTCATTAATATCTTTATCAGGATAATTTATAAGTGATGCTCCGCTTGGCCAGCGTCCCACCATTTTTGTCCCTAATTTTATTGCAGCATCTTTTCTGTCTTCAGTCGGCTCTTTTGAATTTTCATAAAGATATTTCCAGAATAAAGGTACATCCTGGGATATTTCTCTGTAAACCATGTAAGTTCCGTTTTTTCCTAAATCTTTAAAGTTCGCATCATTATCAAAAATAGGCAAAATGTTTTCTGTATCTTCTATAGTTGGAGAAAACGGACGCTCCGAATAACTGTTATATTCATTTTTATAACCGAGTACAAATTCACCTGCTTTCATCGGATTCAGCTCTTTTATCTGAACAGGTCTGTCCGTATTATCGATCGGGTCATCACCAAATCCGTCTATATCGGGCATTGAGATGCCGTCTCTGAAACCAAAATGCTCTTTGCCGGAAGGAAGCATCTGTGTTTCCTGAATTTTTACAATAGAAATACCTTTATTGGTGAAATCTTTTTGATGATCATTAAAAATTTTATCAAGTATATTATGAGTATTTGCATAGAACATCAGCATCAGATGAACTTCATCATTATTCGGTCCGCCCCATTTCCAGTTATTGGGGTCATTCAGATCATGATCACCTAAAATAGTTGCTCTGTATGGATCATCCATACCTTCCAGAAATTCACGTGAAAATGTAGAATAAATTTCTTCTTTTAACTTAAGCGCTTTAAGTCCTTTATTTGTGAGAGCGATATTAATCGCAGAATCGACGGGGGATACTGCAGCAGTATTTAACTGATCTGAAATTTTCTTTAGATATTCTTTTGCTTCTTCAGCATTATTAATTTTCAGGAGAACAAATCTTGCAAAATGAAATTTGCCGTAACCCCGGACAAACAATCCCTGCATATCTTTTTTTTCTACAAATACTTTTTTCATTTTGGTGTGATCAATAAGTATTCAGTTATAAAATAATTTCACAATAATCTGAGCCATTTGCGGATTTCAAATTCCGAAAGGTCAGCAAATAATCCCTGTC